>JAUIME010000813.1 GCA_030433195.1 bacterium | reverse complement strand
CTTTCGAAAGCAGCAAACGAGCCCCGCGTCCTCGAATCCGAGCGCGCGGTGAGCCGCGAGACTCGTCGCGTTCGACGGCTCCGCGTCGGACGCGAATTCCGTGCAACCGTGCGTACGCCCCCAAGTCTCGCCGGCTTCGACGAGCGCCCGGCCCACCCCGAGGCGCCGCGACGCACCGGCCACGAACCAACCTTCGAGATACGCGACGTTCTGCGTCCGGCACCCTTCCGCCGACGGACGAATCGAGAGTTCGGCGAACCCGACGAGGTTCGACGATTCGTCTTCGGCGACGAGCACGCACCAAGGCGCGTCGGCCGGTTCGTCACCGAACAGGCTCTCGACCTCGTCTCGATGTTCGGCTTCACTCCCGTCGGGCCAGAGTTCGCAGCGCATCGCAACCCAAGCCTCGCGATCACTGTCGCGAACCTCGCGCACTCGAACCGGCGCGGTCCTAGGCGATCGCGCCTCCTTTTCCCCGGATCCGCTCGGCGCGCGACGCTCGAGATACGCACGGATGCCGGCGAACGTGTTCTCCCATCCGGTCCGGCATCCCTCGTAGAAAGCGTCCGCCTCGGGGCCCGCGGGGAACCCGTCCTGCGTGACGCGGAGCATGGCCCCGTCGCCATGCTCCGTGACGAGGAACTCGGTCTCGAACTCGGCCTCGAACGGCAATCGTCCACTCTTCGCTCGGTAGCGATAGTTCGTGAACACGAGCCGCCGCGGCGGATCGAACACGGCCAGCGTCGCCGCCGTCGCGTAGTCGGGCTCGTCCTCGTCCTGCCCCCAGGCCGCCATCCACACCCCGCCCGCCTCGGGAATCACGAGCGCCCGATCGGCCGACCACCACTCGCGAATCGCCGACGGCGTATGCAGCATGGCAAACAACGTCTCGGGCGACGCGGGAAGCACTTCTTCGTGGACATGTTTGCGAGTCGGCGTTCCGGGCCGCACTACGGCACGCCCGTGAGCCAGGCTTCGAGCTTCGCGGGCTTCGCGTCGGCGTCGATCGGGAACAGCGATTCGAGCAGGACGTCGGTGCGATTGCGCCAGCTCGCGAAGTCGGTGCAGTCCCAGACTTCGCCGCCGACCGGTTCGTAGCCCCGCTGCACGAGCACGTCCCAAGCCCTGCGGGACGAGTCACGCATGTCGAACGCTTCGTGCGGGCTGCGCAGGTCCCAACGGCCCCACTCGAGGTAGATCGTCATCGGCGTGTCGGCGGCCGTCTGATCACCGAGCTCGTCGAGCCACATCTGCATCTGACCGTCGAGACCGTAGAAGCTCTGGATCGCGAGGCGCCCGAAGAGATCGCTGCTCGCGAACGTGATCGCGGCCGCGGGCGCGGAATCCCACGCCATGCCGACGTTGGCGCGCGCGTCGCGATCGTCGATCGTTCGGTACTTCGCGTCGATCACGGGAACGATCGACGTCGCGAAGGCCGGGCTCGATGCCCCGCGTCCGAGGAACACCGCGATGAGCGGCTGCACCGTATCCCCGACGACGCGATCGAGCGTCGCGGGCCAGGCACCCTCCTCGCGCGCGAACGCATTGTGGACGTACACGACCGGGTAGCGCTTCGTCTCGTCATCGTCGTAGCCCGGCGGCAGCCAAACATGCACGGGAACCTGCATCGCGGGACGACGCGGCGCGTCTTCCGGTGCGTCGGGGTTGTTCGGATCGACTTCGATCGACGTCTCCTCGATGCGGCCGCCTTCGGTCGCGGACTCGCCCGCCGACTTCGCGGCGGCGTGACCGGGCCAATCCTTCATCGCGAACCACGACATGTCGAGCGACTCGGCCCGACGCCAGTTCATGTCGGGACCGAGCACCGTCGCCGTCGTCGAACGCGAGTGCGTCGGATCGGTCTTCGGCTCGTAGTCGACGAAGAACGCATAGCTCACGCAGTCGCGACGATCGAGCGTCGTCGACCACCACCACAGGTCGGTTCCTGCAAGGCGCTGCATGCGCTCTTCGCGGCGCATCCCGATCCGGTCGCCCGCGATCGCGACGTCTTCGGCGTCGCCACGCCAGAGGAAGATCACCTCTTCACCGTCGACGAGCGGAAACTCGCGTCCTGCCAAGAACCCGTCGATCACCTTCGCGGCCGTCGTTCCCGTCGCGCCCGCATCGGCAATGCGCTGCGAGAGCGACGCGAGCAACTTCGGCATCGCCGGCGCCGATGCGGCCGCGAGATCGGCTGCCGCACTCCCACGGACGAGATCGACGCGCGCGAGCTCGTCGAGGCTGCGCAGGTACAACGCGCCATCGGCGACCGAAGGCGGCGTCCACGCGAGTTCGTCGAAGACCTCGGCGCTCGCGGTCTCGGTCCAACCTTCGGGGCTCGCGGGGCCGATGTGCAACGTCCCCTTCTTCGTGAGGACCACGAGCTGGTCTTCGATCGTGACGAGAAACCCGTCGCCCGGCTCGCGCGACTTCCAAAGGAGTTCGCCGGACTC
>JAUIME010000059.1 GCA_030433195.1 bacterium | reverse complement strand
GCGGCCTCGACGGTCGCGAATCGTTCGGAGAGGGGGATCGACGCGGCGGCGGGCTTTTGCATGCGCCCAGCGTAGCAGTTCGACGCCGTGCCCCGCGTCGTCCGCCGGCTCGGCGAAATTCGAGATCTTGTCGGAAAGTACTTCGTGCGCTTGCGTTTGCGAGCGTGCGGCAGCTTGCGGGGCTCGGTCCGTCGCGCGTCGGAATCCCATGACTGGACGCGCGCACTTCGTTGGGGGATGATCTGAACGCCGGGAGATCGCGAGTCGGCCCGGGATCCGAACACGAGCGGCACACGCTCTCACGAACGAAAACCGAACCGATCGAGGTAGAGGGTCCTTTGATGAACGGCAAGTCCGGGCGATCCGATGGTCCCAGCGAGAACGACGGGGCGCGCGCAGAAGACGGTGATTCCGACGATGCTCGATCCGGGCAAGAGTCCGACGCCGCGCTCGTGAGGGTCGAGACTTCCGCTTCGGACGAGCCGATCGTCGTGGGCGTCGGTGCTTCGGCCGGCGCGCTCGATGCATTCCGGCGTCTGCTCGAGAGCATGCCCGACGATGCGGGCATCGCGCTCGTGCTCGTCCAGCATCTCGATCCGTCGCACGAAAGCCTCATGGCAGAGCTGCTGGCGAAGCACACTTCGATGCGGGTCGTCGAGGCCGAGAACGCCTCGCCGATTCTCGCGAATCACGTCTACATGATCCCGCCCAATCGATTCATCCGGATCGCTGAAGGCAAGATCTTCCTCGACGAGCCGACGATCACGCGAGGCGTCCGCCTTCCGATCGATCATCTCTTCCGGTCGCTCGCTCGCGAACTCGCCGAGCGCTCGATTTGCGTCGTTCTCTCGGGGACCGGAAGCGACGGTGCGGCGGGCGTTCGCGAGGTGAAGGCGGCGGGGGGCATGACCGTCGCGCAGTCTCCCGATGCCGCGGAGTACGACGGGATGCCGCGCGCCGCCATCTCGACGGGTTCTGTCGATTTCGTCCTGCCGATCGAGAAGATGAGCGAAGCGATTCTCTCGTACGTGAAGCACCCGTACCTACAGGCCGATCCGAATCAAGGACTCGCCGATACCGCGCCCGATCACTTCCGCGCGATCCTGAGCGTCCTGCGGGCCTACACCGATCACGACTTCACCCGCTACCGTAAGGGGACCATCACGCGTCGTATCGAGCGGCGCATGGGAATTCGGCACATCGCCGACGTGGGCGAATACCTGCGGCTACTGCGCGAGGACAGCGAGGAGCTTCAGGCCCTCTTCAAGGACCTCCTGATCGGCGTGACGCGGTTCTTCCGGGATCCCGAGGTTTGGAACGATCTGAGTCGGGCGCTCTACCGGTTGATCCTCCGCAAGCCCGAGGACGAGCCCATTCGCGTGTGGACGCCCGGTTGTTCGACGGGGGAAGAGTCGTACTCGATCGCGATCCTTCTTTTAGAGCTGTTGCAGCGTGCCGGCCGTCGCGCCGAGATTCAGGTGTTCGCGACCGACATCGACGCCGACGCGATCAGCGTTGCGCGGCTCGGATCCTATCCCGAGAACGTCATCGACGATGTTTCGGCCGAGCGGCTCGATGCGAACTTCCAACGCGAGGGGCAGCGCTACCGCGTACGCAAGAAGGTACGCGAATCGTGCATTTTCGCGGTGCAGAACCTGCTGTCGGATCCGCCGTTCTCGAACCTCGATCTCGTCACGTGCCGCAACGTACTGATCTACCTCGAGCCGGACGTGCAGAACCAAGTGCTCGACATGTTCCACTTCGCGTTACGTTCGACGGGTCTCTTGATGTTGGGGACGTCCGAGTCCCCGCCGCGGCGCAAGGGACTCTTCAAGACGGTCGCTCGATCCTCGTGTCTTTACGAAAGGGGTGCCAAGGCTCCGAACTACGAACGCTTGCACCTCGAGCGGCTCCGCCCGCGACCGGACCGGCTCGCCGAAGCGCCGTCGCGGCCCGGCATCACGTCGGGCTTCGTCGAGCGCTTCAACCGCACGTTGCTCGACATGTTCGCGCCGGCCTCGGTCGTCGTCGACCGGAGCGGCCGGATCCAATACCTCCATGGACCTGTCCGCGAGTACCTCGATTTTCCGCTCGGCGAGCCGGATCTCGATCTCGAAGCGATGGCGGTCGTCGGGTTGAAGGAGAGCGTTCGGTCGGTTCTGCAGAAGGTGCGGGCGACGAAGACGCGAGCGGTCAAGGTCGCCAAGCGGATCGACTCGAGTGGAAGGCCGCAGTCGATCGAGGTCCGCGGCGTGCCGCTACCGTCGAGTGTGGGCGGTGACACCTACTTCCTCGTCAGCTTCGTGGACATCGTGCCGGTGACGGTCGAGGCGAGTGCCGAGGATCGGGCGCGTACTCTTGAAGGCGAGGAACGCGACGCGAGCGAGGCACAGCACCTCGCGCTCGAGCTCCAGGCGACGCGAGAAGATCTTCAGAGCACGATCGAGGAGTTGGAAAGCGCCAACGAGGAGCTCAAGGCTTCGAACGAAGAAGTCATGTCGATGAACGAGGAGCTCCAGTCGACGAACGAGGAGCTCGAGACGTCGCGCGAGGAGCTACAGTCGCTCAACGAAGAGTTGAGCACGGTGAACAACCAACTCCACGCGAAGATCGAAGAACTCGAGTCGGCGAACAACGACCTGAACAACTTCCTCGCGAGCACCGATATCGCGATGTTGTTCCTCGACGAGAACCTCTGCATCCGTCGCTTCACCGAGGCGACGACCCGTCTCCTGAGCGTGCGCGATTCGGATGTCGGCCGTAAGGTGAGTGATCTCGCGAGCCGGGTCGACGATCCCGATCTGATCTCCGATGCCCAGAACGTGCTCGCGCATCTCACGCCTATCGAGCGTGAGGTCGAGAGCAGGGAGTCCCAGTGGTTCATGCGGCGTGTCATGCCGTTCCGAACGGCGTCGAATCGTATCGAAGGGGTCGTCGTCACGCTTGCCGACATCTCGCAGATCAAAGATGCGTCGAATCGCGCCGAGCTTCGCGAGCGGCAACAAGCTCTCATTGCCGAGATCGGTCGCTCGGCTCTCCGGGGCGAGGATCTCGATGCGCTCTACCACCGCATCACGCGGGATCTCGTGGCGACGCTCTCGTGCACGTTCTCGAAGATCCTGCGGCTCGAACCCGATCGGTCGGGGCTCCGGCTCGTTGCGGGAGTCGGGTGGCAGGAAGGGCTCGTCGGCGAGGCGGTCGTGCCCGCCGGGTACGATTCGCAAGGGGGGTACACGCTCGAGAGCTCCGCGCCGGTCGTCGTCGAGGGACTTTCCGACGAGTCGCGATTCTCGGGTCCGTCGTTACTCGTGGAACACGGAATCGAGAGCGGCGTCAGCGTTCTCGTCGGGCCCGAGGACGAACCTTGGGGTGTGCTCGCCGTGCACTCGCGCGAGAGAAACGTCTTCACGGCAGATGATGCGCACTTCGTCGCGGCGATCGCGAACGTGCTTTGGGAGGCGATTCGACAGCGCAGCCTCGACTTCGCGTTGCAGCGGAGCGAGTCGCGATGGCGCTTCGCGCTCGAGAGTGCAAATGCCGGTGCGTGGGAGTTGAGGCTTCCGGCGCTCACGGCGTGGACTTCGGAGCAGCACGATCGGATCTTCGGGTACACCGATCCGGTTACCGACTGGACGTTCGATCGCTTCTTGTCCCACGTCCTCGAGGACGATCGACTGGCCGTCGAGAAGGTCTTCCGCGAAGTTCCCGACAAGACGGAAGGGCTGACGTTCGAGTGCCGGATTCGGCGGGTCGACGGTGAGGTTCGATGGATTCGCGCCTGCGGTGCCAAGGAAGCCGTGTCGCCGCACGGAGACGATCGAATGTGGGGGATGGTCGAGGACGTGACCCCCCGCAAGCAGGCCGAACTGGCGCTCGAAGAATCAGAGCGTCGAACGCGACTGGCGATGCGGGCCGCGGAGTTCGCGTTCTGGGAATGGGACGTGGCGGGGGATCGGCTCGTCTGCGATCTCGCGGATTCCTCGGACGGCGCGGCGATCTTCTCCGAGCCGTATTTGGCGATCGAAGCGTTCCTCGCGAGGATCGACGAGGGAGATCGTGACCGTGTGAAGGCGGCAGTCGACGAGGCCCTCGAGACCGACAAGGGCTTGCACGTCGACTTCCGTCTCGTTCGGCCGGATGGCTCGCGACGATGGATCCTCGGCCGTGGGAGCGTCCGGCGAGACTCAGCAGGCAACCCCGTCTCGATGATGGGAATCAGTATCGACGTCACGGCCCGCAAGGACGCCGAGCGAGCTCTGCGCCGGAGCCGTTATCGACTCGAAGGGGCGCTCCAGGGCGGCAAGATGGGGACGTGGGAGTGGAACGTCCTCGAGGATCGTGTGAGTTGGAACGAGTTCGCGACGGATGCGGATCCGTCGTCGGGAGATGACGAGCAGGAAGCCGCCGACGCGTTCCTCGAACGGCTCCGACCCGAGGACCGGGCGCGGTTCCGGGCGAGCCTCGAGGCGATGATCGAGAGCGACTCTTCGTTCGACGAAGAGATCCGCATGCGAGTCGGGACCGGCGACTATCGCTGGGTCGCGGCCGTGGGCCAGCTCGAGCGCGGCGAGTACGGTGAGCCGCAACGTGTGTTCGGCGTGAACTACGACGTCACCGAACGCCACGAAGCGCAGGCCGCGCTGGAACGCGCGATCCGGGCCGCCGAAGAGGCGAACCGCGCGAAGAGCGTCTTCTTGGCGAACATGAGCCACGAGATCCGCACTCCGCTCACAGCGGTCCTGGGATACGCCGAGCTGCTCGAGGCGACCCTGGCGGATCGCGATGCGCAAGCGTGCGCGTCGACGATCGTCAAGAACGGTCGGCATCTCTGCGAGATCATCGATGACATCCTCGACCTCTCGAAGATCCAGTACGGCCGAGGAATCGATCCGCAGATCGAGCGATGTTCGATCATCGAGATTCTCGCCGACGTCCACTCGTTGATGAGTGTGCACGCGGCCGAGAAGGCATTGGCACTCTCGGTGGAGTTCGCCGGCGAGATCCCCGATCCGGTGTACACGAGCCGCAAGCGGGTCCGGCAGATTCTGCTGAACCTCGTTGGCAACGCGATCAAGTTCACGGATCGCGGCTCGGTAAGCGTCGTCGTGAAGTGCCTCGCCGAAGACGAGATGCTCGCTTTCGAGGTGATCGACACCGGCGTGGGGATCGCGGCGGAAGACCACGAGTCGCTTTTCGAGCCGTTCATGCAGCTCGATCAGTCGCTGCGGCGCGAGCAAGGGGGAAGTGGCTTGGGGCTCGCGATCAGCAAGGAGCTCACCGAGTCGCTGGGCGGTACGCTCACGGTCGAGAGCACCGTCGGAAAAGGGTCGATCTTTCGGTTCACGACGCGGACCGGAGACCTGAGCGAGGTCGATTGGCTGGAACCCGATCCGGATTCGATTCGGACACTCGGGAGCCGCCACTCCACCGATGGATCGCCCCGGATTCGGGCGAACGTCCTCGTGGTGGACGATCACCGTGAGGTGCGCTATCTCTTGCGCCGCTACCTCGAGGCCGCGGGAAGTACGGTGGAGTCGGCGGACAACGGCGAAGCGTGCATCGAGCGCCTCGATGCCGCCAACGAGTCGGACCCGCCGATTCACGCCGTCTTGCTCGACCTGAACATGCCGAAGGTCGACGGAATCTCCACGGCGAAGCGGTTACGGGCGGCGGGATACTCGGGGCCCATCATCGCGCTGACCGCCAACGTACTTCCGGAGATTCGCGAGGAGTGCCGGCAGGTCGGGTTCAACGACTTCGTGAGCAAGCCGATCGATCGCGAGAAACTGCTGCGCAAACTCTCGCACTGGACGCGTACGTCGGTCACCGCCGCGGCCCGCGACGCAGAATCCGAGCTGAGGATCCTGTGTGTCGAAGACCATTCGGCGACGGGGCAGGCCCTGCGAGCGCTGCTCGCGCAGTTCGGCCACCGCGTCGAGACCGCGACCAGCGGCGCGCGGGCGCTCGAGATCACGGAGCGTTTCTTTCCCGACGTCGCGCTCGTCGACCTCGGACTCACCGACCTCTCGGGGTCCGAACTTCTCGTCCAGCTCAAGGCGAAGCCGTCGATGAGCTCCTGCGCCTTCATCTGCTACACCGGCCGCGACGAGAACGAGGTCGACTGGCGAGAGCTGGGCTTCGATGCGTTCTTGGCGAAGCCCGCCTCGGCCCGCGAGATTCGCGACGCGATCGAACGAATGCGCAAGGACTGATCGGCGGCTCGGCACGGCCGCAGAGTGACGAACCCCTGAGCAGGAGTTACCTGTCCCGTGTAATCCCGGCTAGGGGTGATCTAACTCGGTGACCGCGCCCTCGTGTTACGCACGCGGACGGTCTCAGGGCGAGGTAAGAACTACCCGAGCGTCGCGTGACGATCCTGTCTACGCGTCGAGCGAGCGCTCTCGGCGCGACTCGCGCGGTCGGTATCAGCCTCGCGATGATGCCGCAAATCCAAACTTGCACCCGCGCCCCGAAGTTACGTTCGCGGCAATCGAACCCCTCGTGAAATGCCGTGACGGAAAGTCGGCGACTTCGCACGCAGGCCCCCACGAATGGCACCGGCGTTGCTTTCCGATCCTCCCGTCTGAAAAGGACCAGGAGGTTCGGCCACCCGACCCGATCGGCGTCGCGATGTCGGCGGAACCCTGAACGGACCGAATTGAGAGGAGGGTCTCATGCAACGCAAGATCTGGATCGCGGGTGCCGCGAGCATCGCTATCGCGCTGACACTCGTGGTCGCATCGAGTGCGGTTTCGAACGAACGCAATCACCTGGCGGTCGACGAACCGTTCGAGAACGCCGGGGGACGAGTCGTTTCGGACTTCGCTTCCGAAGGGGGAATGGAAGAACTCGGAACGATCTCGCCGGGTACGGACATGGACGAAGCGCTTCTCTTCGAGAACGCTCGCTTCGTCACCGCGGGCGCGCCGATGCGCGACACTCGCATGGGTGCGATGAATCTCTCGGGTCTTCCGCCCGAGTCGCTGATCATCCGCGCCTACCTTTACTGGCAGTGGGCGTGCCTCGAAGAACCGGTCGAAGGGATTCACGACATGGTCCTGTTCGGCCGCGTCTACCCGACGCCGCGCGAATTCCGCAAGGACGTCATCGGAACGCGAGTCGGTTCGGGTGCGAATCCGTGCTGGTGCGGTCCCGAGTATCAGAACGTCAACTACCGTGCGGACGTCACCGACCTGATCACGCAGCGCCAGGGTGGAATCTACGGCGTGATCCTCCACCAGAACGCTGCCGGTTCGACGAATTACTCCGACATGTGGGCGGGCTCGCTGTTCCGCAACTGCGAACCGCAAGCCGAGCCGCCGCTGTTCAACGGCGCCGCCCTCGTGGTCGTCTACAACAGTCCGTGCGAAGAAAACGGCACGGTCGCCATCTACGACGAAGGTCTCGCGGGACACATGTTCTCGCCGATTCCGGGCATCCAGTTCGACCTCGCGCATCCGCCCGCCGGATCCGAAGAGTCGTCGTTCGCGTTCATCACGGGTGACGGTCAGGTGGGTCTCGGCTACGTTCCGAACTTCGGGTTCACGAACGAGCAGACGCACCTCAACGGATCGCCGATCGCCGGACCCGGCTCGCTCTACAACGACTCGCAGTGGAACGGTGGCAACGGCCAGCCGCTTCCGCAGCTCTTCGACGTGTCGGGCCTCGAGGTGACGAACCTCATCTCGTCGGGTTCGACGTCGACGTCGGTTTCCGTCTTCTCGGAAGCCGGTCCCGGCCTCTCCGACTGCGTCGTCCCTGTCGCGAGCGTTCTCTTTACTCGATGATCCGGTCTACGGCCCTGTCAACGGGCCTGGACTCGAACTGGATACTGGAGGAATTACGGATATGAGCTCCACCACGACACGACTCATCACGGCCGGCATCGCGATCGCACTGCTCGTGCTCGCCGCCGAGTACGTGATCTCGAATGACGCTCGACCCGACTACGCGAACGATCCCGCGGAAGTGGCGCCCGCGCCGGGCCCGACCACCGCAGGGGAGATCGAGGAGACGGGGATCACGCCGGCTCCGACCGGCCCCGTCATGAACCTCGGCTCGATCGAGCCGGGTCTCGACGACGCGAACGATCCGCTCGCGTTCCCGAACGCGCGGTTTGCGGTGAACGGGATTCCGCTGCGCGGCGGCAAGAAGGGGGTCATCAACCTCGTCGGGCCGCCCGAAGGTTCGGTGCTCCAGCGCGCGTACCTCTACTGGCAGTGGGCGTGCCTCGAAGAGCCGATCGTGAGGCGACACGATACGGTCCGCGTGAAGCGCATCTTCCCGGAACCGCGCGCGGTCGGCGGTTTCATCCAGGGTACGCTCGTCGCGACGGGACCGAACCCCGCTTGGTGCGGTCCGGAGTATCGAAGCTACACGTATCGCGCCGACGTCACGAGCATCATGAGTGACACGGGTGGCGGTACCTACGCCGTGACGCTCGCGTCGGGCGGCGACAGCGGCTCGCTGTTGCACGCCAACCCGTGGGCCGAAGACGATTGCATCGGCTCGCGCCCGCCTTACGCGGACGGCGCCGCGCTCGTCGCGATCTACCGAAGCTCGTGCGAAGACAACGGTACCGTGTACCTCTACGACACGGATCTCGCCGGTGCCACGTTCGACTCGGCGTCCGGTCTCGAATACACGTTGACGCACCAGGAAGCGCAAGGCCTCGAAGCGCGCCTCGCGATCGTCGGTGGCGACGGCCAGACCGGCCTCGGCTATCAGACGGTCGAAGGTCCGACGCAGGTTCGCACGCGGTTGAACGGCACGATCATTGCCGGTCCCGGCAGTCTCGTGAACGACTCGGACTGGAACGGCTCGATCGCGCGTCCGCTCCCGCAGCTCTTCGACGTCCACGGACATGACGTGAGCGATCTCGTCGATCCGGGCGCGACGTCGACGACCGTAAGCTTCGGCGCGGAGGACGGACTTGCCTTCTCGGACTCTCTCACGCCGGTCGCCACGATCCTCTTCGTGCGCTGATCGACGGAATCTCCAGGTAGCACATCTTCTCCTTCACTTCACCCGGGTGCTCGCGAACCGATCCGCGAGCACCCGGGGCCTTCCTGCCCCACGGAAACCGGCCACGTCGGCACCCTCGGATCGCCGATCCTCACGGTTTCGATGCCGCCGGAGTTCTCGATGACCGAGCCGAGCCTGTTGGCGAAACGCGTGCAATGCGCGCGGTCCTGCGCCCTCGCCCTCGGCTTCGAGCCCGTCGAGAGTTCGCGTCCCGCGTCAGTCGACGAGGCGCGTCTCGCGGTATCCCGCGCCGAGCAACGCGCCGCTTTCAGCGTCCCGAACGGTGAGGATCATCTGCACCGTGGAGTCGGTCAAGCGAGCGGGCAGGACGGGAACGACGATCGCCTTGTGCAGCCGAAGCGTCTCTCCCGCGGCCACCGATTCGGTGCGCGCAAAAACGCGCTTCGTACGCCCGCCCTCGAGTCGAGCGACTACTTCGAGGTTCGCGAGCGTCGTGGTCTGCGTCCGGTTCGCGATCGCCGGTTCGAGCCCGAAAGTCTCCTCGCGTCGGATCTCGGCGGGGAGTCCGAGCACGGCCGCGGCGAACGGAGCGTCGACGGGCTCGCACTCGCGCGCCGTGAGCGCGATGTCGTCGATCCACCAGCCGTCGGACTCGATGACCGCGTCGCTGACGAAACGCCATCGCGGTACGATCGTCCGGCCCGCGTAGTCGCCGAGGTCGATCACGACGCGACGCATGACGTCCATGCCGGGACCCGTCCATGCCGGGCGGCCCGAGATCGCCGTCGCGGCGCGCGCGTCGATCAAGCTCGAGTAGCCGCCGCGTCGCATCAGCGGTGCGGCATCGTGGAAGTTGGCTCCCGCGTCGAACGAGATCTCGAAGACCGCGCCGTCGTAGCGGTCGTCGGTGTCGAAGGCGTGCCAGAACTGCAGCGTCGCGCCCTCGGGAACGAGGAACGGGCTGCAGGGGCGCATGGACGAGTCGGACGCCGCGCCGTGCTCGCCCGCATGCCACGCATGCACCGGGCTCCGCGCGAGCGGCGTCGCGACGATCGCCCAGTCGTCGTCCCCCTCGGACGCCTCGTGGCACCACGGAATGCCGACGCCTTCGAGATCGTCGAAGATCCGAGCCGTCGCGCGACCCGTTTCGATCTCGAGATCGAGCGTGCGGGTGACTCCGCCGCACTCGACTTCGAGCGTGAGCGGGAGAACACGCCCCTCGGGGGCGGTGTCGGGAACGACGAGAACGAACGGCTCGGTCGCATTGGACGACGCGCCGGAGGGCAGCGGCGGATACGCGACCGCGGATCGATAGAGTCCGACGCTCGCGTCCGGATCCGCGTCGACGTCGATTTCGAGTCGCGCGATCGGCGAAGCGGCGGCAGCCGTACCGACGTTCTCGAGCACGACGTCGAACGCCACGACTTCACCGGGATCGATCACCCCGTTGTCGTTGCCGAGCCACTCGTGTCGCAGCGTGACCTCGACGTCGCGGAGGTGGGGGCGGGGCCCCGCAGCCTCGCGAACGGCCGCGAACGCGTCGATTCGTCCCCAACCCATGTAGGGATCGAAACCGGGGACGTCTTCGTGCGGCGCCCCGATCTGGTCGACGGCCGTCTCGTGCAGCAGCGTTCGAACCGACTCGGGATCGAGCGTCGGATCGACGGACAGCACGAGCGCGCACACGCCGGCCGCCATGGGACATGCCGCCGACGTCCCGTTGAAACCGTAGTGATAGTCGCCGGGGACGTAGCCCGCGTCGCCCGACCGATCGGTCGTGACGACGAAGACCCCGGGTGCGACCACATCGAGAGCCGGACCGTAGTCGCTACCCCACCAGCTCTCGCCGTCGCAGCTCGCGGACGACTTGCGTTCGTCGCACGGACTCGTGGCGCCGACGGAGATCGTCTCGGCGTACATCGCGGGGTAGTCCATGTCGTCGGATCCACCGTTGCCGGATGCCGCGACGATCACGCACCCGATCGCGTGGGCCTCGGCGATCGCGTCGTGGACGGCGATCGTGCTGCCGCTCGACATGCGCCACGACAGCGACAAGACCATGGCCGAGAAGTCCGCGCGGCGCGTAGCGGCGTAATGGATCGCGTCGGCGCGGTTCTGGTTGCGACCGGGCGAAAGGTCGATGCGGAGCGGCAAGATCCGGCAACCCGGTGCGACGCCGCGCACTCCCGTGTCGTTGCCGGCGACGGCACCGACGATGCCGCAGCACGCCGTGCCGTGTCCGTCTTCGTCCGCGGGGACGCGATCGGCGAAGTCCGCGAAGTCCCAGTCTTCGCCGTTGCGCGGAAGCAGGTTGGCGGCGAGGTCTTCGTGTTCGAGCTCGACGCCCGTGTCGATGACCGCGACGACCACATCGGGGTCACCGAGCGTGTACTCCCACGCACCGTCGAGCGCGATGTCGGCGCCGAAGGTACCGATGCGCTGCCCGTCGTTCGTCACGTGCCACATCATCGGCAAGAGCGAATCGTCCGGGGACGCGAGCGCGTCGTCGTAGCTGACGTAGCTCGGCTCGCTGAAGCGGACTTCGGGCATCGCGACGAAGCGGCGCACGGTCTCGAACAGCTCGCTCGGCTCGGCGAGCCGCAGCGTGTAGTACCCGGGAGTGCGCTGCTGTCGGACGATCCGGCAATCGAGTTCGTCGATGCGGGCTCGCGCCACCGAGTCGGACACGTTCGCCTCGAAGCGGACGGTCACCTCGTCGGGAAGGAAGTACTTCGTGTAGCCCTCGGCGTCGCGACGCGGGACGGCGACGGCGGTCACATGCTCGGAATCCAGGAGCCGGCGGGCTTGCTCGGCAGGATCGATCGGAGCACTCAGCACGGCCAACCGAAGTCGCCGGCTGTAGGGGCGTACGACGTCGAGTCCGGACGCGGAGATCGTGGCGCGCGCGTCGGCGGAAGCGACGTCTTGTCGAAAGCGCACCATGAGCTCGTCCGCGACGGGCTCGAGCGTCACGTCGGCTCTGAAGACCTTGTCATGGAACGTCTCGCGTTCGAGCGAGAGCGTGGCCGTGGGCCGCGCGGAAGCGTCGTGCGCCGACAGCCCCGCGACCAGCGCGACGAGCCAAACACATCCGAACGAGCGGCGCCGATGTCGTTCGGATCGCGTCGAGATGAAGCGGGTGCGGGGGTGAGCTGCTTCGGGCACGATTCCCTCCTCGCGCGTACGCATTTCGAACGTCCGAAATCTCCGGTCCCGACCGCCCCGACCGGCGGCCCGTGCCTCGAAGCGGGCCAGGCTACCACGTCGGGACGGCGACTCGAAAGCATGCTTCCGAGGGGAACATCATCGGCATTCGAACGGCTCGACTTCGGTGCTTTCGAAAGTGCATCGCAGTCGGTCCGAAACAGATCGTGAATCGAAGGAGGATGAGGAATGAATTCTGCAACGAAACAACCTCGAAACACCTTTCTACGGCCATTGGGGATCGTGCTGACGTGCCTTGCGGCAGTCGTTCTTGCCGCGCCCGCGGACGCCGGAGGCAGGAGGTTCGATCGCGCGGTCAATCTGATCGAAGTGAACTCCATTTACCAGGAGAAGAGCCCCTGCATTTCGCTCGACGGACTCGAGATTTTCTTTCAGTCCAATCGTGAGAGCGCCGACGCGACGACGATCTGGCACGCGCGCCGAGAGGCGACCCATCGTCCTTTCTCGACACCGCGGGTCGCGCTTACGAACGGAGCCACCCCGGAGGTCTCTGCGGATGCGCTGACGCTGTAGCTGGACCAACTGGGCTAGCTGTTGTTGAAGTGCGCTTAGTGTGCCTTCGACAGCCCGCATGCGACTTTCGAGCATCTCTTTGCGTGTCTCTTCGCGGCGCTGATGTTCCGAGATGATCCGCTCTAGTTCCAGCATGCGTTCGCGCAACTTACGATTCTCGTGCTTTAAGTTGAAGTTATCCTGCGCGATCACGTTGAGCATTTCGCGAATCGAGTCTTGGACGTTCAGCACAGATTGCTGGCTATTTGCAACCGTAGAGAGCATTTCTCCCAACATCTTATCCACAGAAATTGGCAGGGCTCTTTCGCGAGTTAATTGCTCGGAAGCGACTTCTGTGCTTGGTGTGCTTCTATTTTGCTCATGATCAGGGGCTGACTGTTGAGGTGGCTCTACAGGCGAAGACGTATGCTGTGGATCATCACGCTCTGCGCTAGGCTTCTCCGTATTCGCCTGAACATCCACATACGCGTTGGTATTATCATGCGCTGAGTATTGGGACGCCGGACGAAACTCTTCGAAACGGCTCGGGACATACCCTTGATAA
>JAUIME010000812.1 GCA_030433195.1 bacterium | reverse complement strand
CCGTGGAGCATGACGACGAGGTTCGTCGGCCGCCGTTCGCTCATCGACGAGGGGAGTCGATACCAGTACGGTTTGCCTTCGCGCGACGACCATTCGAGGACTTCGCCGCGCGGCGCTTTCGTCGACGGCTGCACGCGCGGCACTTCGCCGAGCTTCTGGCCGTGCGCGCTCGAGGCGACGAGTGCCGCGAAGACCACGAGCGCGAGCGACAGAACCCACGACGAACCTTGGATTGCATGTGCAAGACGCTGCTGCATGAGATCTCCGGATTGGGGGACGGCGTCGAGTGTTCGAACTGCGTCCGACGTGCGTGACGGGTTGTGCCGTGAGACAAGACCGCCGGACGCTGTCCGAGCGCAGCCCATTCTACGCGGAAACCGGGGTGATGCCGTTGTCACGAGTTCGTAACAAGCACGCATTGCGGCCGCCGTCCGGTGCGTAGTACGCTTGCGCAGTGCGTCGAAGCCGGGCGGGGCAGGGCTGGGCCGAGCGGCTCGGGAGACGCCGGCTCGACGATCGACAGGAGACGACCATGAGCCGACACCGCTCCCATGCGGGCCCATCCGACGACGCCGCGAACCAGGGCTCGCTCTTCGCCAGGCAGGCCGGCGCGACTGCGCCGCTCGCCGATCGCATGCGCCCGCGCGACCTCGACGATCTCGTCGGCCAGGAAGCGCTGCTCGGCGAGGGGACGCTGCTTCGCAACGCGATCGAGAACGATCAGCTCCAGTCGATTCTGCTGTGGGGCCCGCCCGGATGCGGCAAGACGACGCTCGCGTCGGTCATCGCGCGGCGCACCAAGGCACGCTTCGTCCCGTTCAGCGCCGTGCTCTCCGGCATCAAGGAAATCCGCGAGCTCATGAAGGAGGCCGCCGCGAACTTCCGTGGCTACGGCCAACGCACGATCGTCTTCATCGACGAGATCCACCGCTTCAACAAGGCGCAGCAGGACGCCTTCCTGCCGTTCGTCGAATCGGGCGAGATCGTGCTCATCGGCGCGACGACCGAGAACCCTTCGTTCGAGCTCAACTCGGCGCTCTTGTCGCGCTCGCGCGTGCACGTGCTCGAGGGTCTCGACACCAAGGCGATCCGCACGCTGCTCGAGCGCGCCGTCTCGTCGCCGCGCGGCCTAGGCGGCAAGGTCGCCGTCGATGACGAAGCGCTCGACTTCTTCGCGGAGCGCGCGGGCGGCGACGCACGCTTCGCGCTCAACGCGCTCGGCTTCGTCGCCGAAACCGCGCCGGCCGGCGACGACAACCGTCCGCACGTCACGATCGAGCTCGCCCGCGAATCCCTGAAGCGCGGCGCGATCTACTACGACAAGTCGGGCGAGGAGCACTTCAACCTCATCTCGGCGCTGCACAAGAGCCTTCGCAACTCGGACCCCGACGCATCGCTCTATTGGCTCGCCCGCATGCTCGAAGGCGGCGAAGACCCCAAGTACATCGCGCGTCGCATGGTCCGCTTCGCGAGCGAAGACGTCGGCCTCGCCGATCCCATCGCGCTCCAACTCGCCAACGCCGCCCGTGACGCCGTGCACTTCCTCGGCATGCCCGAAGGCAAGCTCGCGCTCGCGCAGCTCGCCGTCTATCTCGCCACGGCGCCCAAGTCGAACGCGATCTACCGCGCCTACAAGGCCGTCGCGGCCGACATCGAGAAGGGCGCCGTCTACCCGGTCCCGCTCACCTTGCGCAACGCTCCCACGCGCCTCATGCAAGACGTCGGTTACGGCGATGGCTACCGCTACGCCCACGACGAACCCGGCGGTATCGCCGCCGACCTCGAATGCCTACCGGGAGCGCTCGCGGGGAAGACGTACTACCGCCCGAGCGACCACGGCTTCGAAAAGCGCATCCGCGAACGAATCGACGAATGGCAGCGCTTGCGCGACGAGGCGGAGCGGGGCGAGTAACTCGGTAGCGTGTTCGTTGGCCTACCGAAAGAGCTCGAGTGCATCATCGCTCCATTCATGCGAGTGCTGAGTCCAATTGGGATTGGATTCAGGAAATCCAGACCGGCAGTAGCCACGTTGAGATTCAAAATCGAAGACAGCATGCGGGAAATCATTGATCAGGAGGGCTGTCTTGAATCCATCTTCCGACCATACGATCTTGAAATCGGAAGGAATCTCGCTGTCGGCGACGTTCTCTACGTTGTAGATCTGCATGGCATCGAGAATCGGGTTGTCTGCGCGCTCGTGATCGAGGCCGTAGAAATACCCGGTAGCGCCATCGTCCTCAAAGACGGCGCTGTACTTCGTGCTGGGGGATGGGCCCTCCATGTAGGCCTGCTTCCCAACGAGTAGCTTGCTCTCTGCGGTCAGGATTACGTGCATTGAGACCTCCCGGCGCTTGTGGCCGACCCACGCGACTGCTGCGAGTACACTTTATTCGGCGGATGCGCCGTCGTTTCGATGGAGGAGGCGGCGTGTCGCTCGAGGTCATGCGTCGAGTAGCC
>JAUIME010000811.1 GCA_030433195.1 bacterium | reverse complement strand
TAACAGCGTGGAAACAGATTTCTTGCAGACACTCTCCGGGCTCAGCGTGCCGACAGGCGGCGCCGACGCCCCGATGACGATGTTCGGAGGCACCGCGATGCTGGCTCAGTCGGCGTTTGTGCTCGTGTCGTGGTGGAAGGTGATCATCCTGCTCGCGCCGTTCGTGGCGTGGGGCTGGCTGGTCTCCACCGTCTTCGACAAGCACGCGGACCGCTTCCACCTGGGGCAGGAGAAATGGGGCAGCGTCCACATGGTCTTCGGGCTCGTCGCGGTCATCGCCGCGTTCGCCAAGCCGAGAAGCGGCACGAGCAGGAATCCCGCGGCCCACGTCCCCGCCACGGCGCCGAGCGTGTTGACGCCGTACGCGAGTCCGGCCTCGAACGCGTACGAATCCTTGGCCCGCGCGAGCGCCCCGATGATGAGGGGTAACGTGACGCCCATGAGCGTCACGGGCACGAGCAGAACCGCGAACACGACGAGGAAGCGAACGAGCAGAAAACCGCCCCCCTCGCCGACGCTCGAGTACAGCGTCGAAAACAACGGCGTCGTCGAGCGGAACGCGAAGACCGAGATCGCACCGAGGATCGCGATCGCGACCTGCACGATCGCGTACGCGTGGATCGGTCGCGCAAGGCGCGGAGTCACGATGCTCGAGATCCAGCTCCCGATCCCGAGCCCGGCCATGAACGCCGCGACGACGGTCGCCATCGCGTAGAGGGTGTTGCCGAGGATGTAGCCGAGCTCCTTCGTCCAGACGATTTGGAGCACGAGGCTCGTCGCACCGGAGAAGAAGAAGCAGAAGAAGAGCAGGAGTTTCCAGGCGGGGACGACCATCGAGCGTCGATCGCTTCCTCTCGCACGCGAACACGCCGACGGGACTCGTTCGAGACGCGGCTCGCGACGAGGCGTCCACCGAACCGGCGCGCGGCGACGCACTCGGGGTCGGAGAGGTTATCCGGCCCTCCGCGGAGCGTCAAGTCGGCTCACGGTCTGCCGGCGTCATCCGTCGCCGCGGTACGGCGCCCCTCGGCAAGCGGCAGCGAGTACCACACGGTGGCCGCCGGATGACGCGACCAAGCATCGAACGCCTCGAGCGCCGTCGCCAGCTCGTTTCGTGAGAGCCTGCCGCTTCGGTCGAGTGACTCGGCCGCACCCGCGAGCACGCCGTGAAGATTCGCGACGACGGGCTCGAACAGCTCCATCCCGCGGACGGCGCCGTAGAATACGCTCGTCACGCGCACGGGAGTCGCGCCGGCTTCGACGAGGAGCTCCGCGAGCCGTCGGCCCACGAGCGGATCCGTCCCGAGGTCGCGATAGCTCTCCCAATACCGTCGCCACGCGTGCTCGATCTCGGGACACTCGGGTGACAATCGCAACACCTCGTGGTCGTCGTCGAGCAGGACGATGCGCCCGCCGTCCGGGCGAACCGCCGCGACCATCTCGCGCACGACGGCCGCCGGGTCCGGAACGTGCTCGAGCACGAAGCGCGTGTGCGCCAAGTCGAACGTCCCCCGCTCCGATTCCTCGAGCGGGAGCGCCGTCGCGTCCCCCTGCCGCAGTTCGACGAGATCCGCCTCGCCCGCGGCTTCGGCCTGCCGACGCGCTTCGTCGAGCTGCACCGAGCTCCGCTCGATGCCCAGCACGCGCGCGTCGCCACCGAGCGCTCGCGCGAAGTCGCGCGTGAGCTGTCCCAAGCCCGAGCCGACGTCGAGCAGCGTCCGCACGCCGCGAAGATCGATCGCGTCGAGCTCCGTCCGGTTGAGGATCTCCTGCATCTTGGTAAGGCGCCGCTGCTCCTCACCCGTGAATCCGTGGATGTACGCCTCGTCGGTCATGCGTCTCGGCTCCGTTCGCTCGCCTCCCGTAATCGCGGGGAGCATTCTACAAGGCGACGAACGCGACCGAACGAAGCATCGCCGCCGCGCGAGGCGGCGGCGATGCCTCGGAAGCTCCAACGAGCAGGCTGCTGAGAAACGGGCCCGAGCTGGAATCGTGAGATTTCCCGCCGGTCGTCGCGGCCGAAACGAAGGCGTATTGGTGGATACGTTGAGCTTTTGGTCGCGGCGAGAGGCGGAGGAAGCTCGCGAGTCCGGCCGGGGTGAGTTTTTCAGCAGCCTGCTAGCGGAATCGGACGCGGTCGAGGATGCTCTCGGCAACGCAGCGACCTTGATCGACGCCGAGCTCGATCGCCGGGCGGAAGTGAATCCCCCCGTAGAGTCGTGAGATCGCGGCCTCGTCGGCCGCTTCGTCGAAGTTCATGAACGACCGTGCGGGCATCCCGCGATCGACGTGCGTGCGGTCGGTGAACGGCACGCTACCGAAGAGATCCGTGAGCATGTACGCCGCGGCGCCCGACTGCACCGAGTGCCCCGACGTGTACTCGGGGAACGGCGGCGTCGTCACGCGCGGGAGCCAAGCCGCGTCGATGAAATCGTTCACGTAGGTCACGGGACGAAGGTAGTCGTAGTCGTACTTC
>JAUIME010000810.1 GCA_030433195.1 bacterium | reverse complement strand
AACCTCGCGAACATCGACGCGAGCTTCGCGCTCGGGCTGTTGCACGCGGTGTCGGGTGTGAGCGGAAGCGGGAAGAGTTCGCTCGTGATGGACGTACTCGCACCGAACGTCGTCGCGGCGAAGAAGCGGACGCCGAAATTCGAGGATTGCGACGGGGTCGAAGGACACGAGGCGCTCGACCGCATCGTGGTGGTCGACCAGAAGCCGATCGGCCGCACGCCGGCGTCGAACCCCGCGACCTACACGGGCGTGATGGACGGCATCCGCGAGCTCTTCGCGGAGTTGCCGTTGTCGCGCATGAAGGGATGGCGGAAGGACCGATTCTCGACGCACGTCGGCGACGGCCGCTGTCCGAGCTGCAACGGCCTCGGCGCGACGAAAGTCGAGATGCACTTCCTCTCCGATGTCTGGGTTCCGTGCGATGCATGCCGTGGCCGGCGATTCAACGACGAGACGCTGAATGCTCGGTTCCGCGAGCATGACATCGCCGACGTGCTCGATCTCGAGATCGAGGCGGCGCGCGAGTTGTTCGCTCACGTTCCGAAGGTGGCGAACGTACTCGAGACGCTCGTCGACGTCGGCCTCGGGTACCTGTCGCTCGGGCAGTCGTGTACGACGCTGTCGGGCGGCGAGTCCCAGCGCTTGAAGCTCGCGGCCGAACTCTGCGGGTCGACGCGCGGTACGAACCTCTACCTGCTCGACGAGCCGACGACCGGGCTGCACTTCGCCGACGTGCACCGCTTGCTCGACGTTTTCCATCGGTTGGTGGACGAAGGGCATACGGTCGTCGTCATCGAACACAACCTCGACGTCCTCCGCGCCGCGGACCTCGTGACCGACCTCGGTCCGGAAGGGGGCGACGAAGGCGGGCGCATCGTCGCCGTCGGTACGCCGGAGGAACTCGCGAAGTGCAAGACGTCGGTCACCGGCAGTTATCTCGCGCGCGAAGGAGGGCTCGGATGACTACCGAACGATCCCCGGCCGATCGTCCGCTCATCGTGCAGAGTGACCGGACCGTGTTGCTCGAAGTCGATCATCCGCGCTACGCCGAGGTGCGCGACGCGCTCGCGCGCTTCGCCGAGCTCGAGAAGAGCCCCGAGTACATTCACACCTATCGCATCACGGCGCTGTCGGTGTGGAATGCGCTCGCTGCGGGCTTTCCCGCAGAGTCGGTTCTCGAGACGATCGATGGGTATTCGAAGTATCCGGTCCCCGATTCGGTAGCGGTCGAGATTCGCAGCTGGGCCGAGCGTTTTGGCCGCTTGCGTCTCGGTCGCGAGGACGCGGTCCTCGTGCTGCGTGCCGATACGCCGGCGTTGCTCGACGAGATCCTCGGGGAAGAACACGCCCGCCGCGCGCTGGGCGAGCGGGTCGATGCGACCGGGGTGCGCGTGGCCGACATCGATCGGGGACGCGTGAAGCAAGCGCTGCTCACGATCGGCTACCCGGTCGACGATGTCGCCGGCTACGTCGACGGCGCGCCGTTGTCCCTCGCGCGACGCGAGACGACGGTCGCGGGCGAGCCCTTCACGATCCGGCCGTACCAGCAAGCGGCGGCCGACGTGTTCCATGCCGGCGGCGGACCTTCGGGCGGATCGGGCGTGGTGGTGCTTCCCTGCGGCGCCGGCAAGACGATCGTCGGGATCGCCGCGATGGAGAAGGTCCAGACGCACACGCTGATCCTCTGCACGAACATCACCGCGATGCGCCAATGGATTCGCGAGATCCTCGACAAGACGACGCTGACCGAGGACCAGGTGGGCGAGTATTCGGGCGACGTCAAGACGATCCGACCCGTGACCGTTTCGAACTACCAGATCCTCACGTACCGTCGACGCAAGACCGACGACTTCGCTCACTTCGGCCTGCTCGCGGATCATCCGTGGGGCTTGTTGATCTACGACGAGGTCCACCTGCTGCCCGCACCGGTCTTCCGGGTGACGGCGGAGATCCAGGCGCGGCGGCGGCTCGGCCTGACCGCGACGCTCGTACGCGAGGACGAACGCGAGGGGGACGTCTTCACGCTCGTCGGGCCGAAACGCTACGACATGCCGTGGAAGCTCCTCGAGAAGCAGGGGTGGATCGCGACGGCGCGATGCGTCGAAGTCCGGGTTCCGATCGCCGCCGCGGCGCGCGCCGCGTACGCCACGTCGAACGCGCGTGATCGCTTCCGGATCGCGTCGGAGAACGACGCCAAGAACGACGTCGTGAGTCGCTTGCTGCGCGAACACGCCGGCGACCGCGTGCTGATCATCGGCCAGTATCTCGACCAGCTCGATCGCATCGCCAAGCGCTTCCGCATTCCGCTCATCACGGGGAGGACCAAGCAGGCCGCGCGCGACGAACTCTATGCGGGGTTCCGCAGCGGAGAGGTTCCCGTACTCGCCGTGTCGAAAGTGGGGAACTTCTCGATCGACTTGCCGGATGCCAACGTCCTCATCCAGGTCTCGGGAACGTTCGGATCGCGCCAAGAAGAA
>JAUIME010000809.1 GCA_030433195.1 bacterium | reverse complement strand
TCCGAGCTCGGCCGCTCGCTCGAGCTTCTCGGCCGAGCCCGCGGTCGCGATCACGGTCGCGCCGTGCAGCTTCGCGATCTGGATCGCCGCGGCCGACACGCCGCTGCCCGCGGCCTGGATCAAGACGGTCTCTCCCGCGACGACGCGCGCGCGGTGCACGACCATGTGCCACGCCGTCTGGAACGGGATACCGATGGACGCGGCCTCGGAGGACGACAAGTTGGCGGGTTTCGCGATCACGTTGACGGCCGGGACCGCGACGCGCTCGCGCAGGAGCCCGTCGCGATGCTCCCCGAAGATGCCGTAGTTCGGGCAGTGGTGATCGCGGCCCTTCAGGCACGCCTCGCACCGACCGCAGCTCGTCCCCGGGGCGATGACCACCTCGTCCCCGACCGCGACGCCGTCGACGCGATCGCCGACGGACGAAACGACACCCGCCGCGTCACATCCCGGGACGAGCGGCAGCGGAAAGCGGAACCCCGGCACCCCGCGCCGCGCCCACAGGTCGAGGTGATTGAGCGCCACGGCGCGCACGTCAACGACGACTTCGTCGCACGCGGGGACGGGATCGGCAGCGTCTTCGAACCGGAGAACGTCGAGGTCCCCGTGTTCGCGGATGAGGAGCGTCTTCATAGGGTCGGGGATTGTAGCAGCGGTCCATTCGCGCGCCAAAGCGCGGCACGTCGTCGCATCCGCGTCGGTCCTGCCCCCTGCCGACGATTGACCGATCGCGACGTTTCTTGCTCTACTTTTCGCGCCTCCGCGATCCCGCGGACGGCGTATCCTGTCGAGTCGACGCCCCGAGTCCCGCTAGGAGGATCCGTGCCATGTCCGTGTTTCGAACCCGTTTCCTCGTCGTCGCCACGTTCGCGATCCTCGTGACGGCCTGCGCGCAGCACGAAACGCGCGACGGCGATCGCCGCGCCCCGCGTTATCCCGACGCGCCGCGGTCCGATCAGTCCGACGTCTTGCACGGCATCCGCGTCGACGACCCGTTCCGCCCGCTCGAAGATCCCGATGCGCCCGAGGTCCGCAAGTGGATCGAAGCGGAGAACGTGATCACCGACCGTTACCTCGACGACATCGAGGAGCGCGACGAAATCCGCGCGCGGCTCACCGAACTGTGGAACTACGAGCGCTACGGTATCCCTGCCAAGAAGGGCGGGCGATACTTCTGGTCGTACAACGACGGCCTCATGAACCAGAACCTCATCTACGTGGCCGACACGCTCGACTCCGAGCCGCGCGTCTTGTTCGATCCGAACGAGTTCTCCGAGGACGGCACCGCTTCCCTCGCCGACTACGAGGTGAACGAGAGCGGAGAGCTCGCGGCCTACGCGATCTCGCGATCGGGGTCGGACTGGCGCGAGATCAAGGTGCGCGAGATCGCCACGGGTCGCGACCTCGACGACCACATCTCATGGGCGAAGTTCACGGGGATCGCGTGGAACAAGGCCGGCACGGGCTTCTACTACAGTCGCTACGACGCACCCGCGGGCGGCGACGAGCTCGAGGGCATCAACTACTTCCAGAAGCTCTGGTTCCACCGCGTCGGCACGCCGCAGTCCGAAGACGAACTCGTGTACGAACGTCCCGACGAGAAGGAATGGGGCTTCAGTGGCGGCGTGACCGATGACGGACGCTACCTGATCATCAGCGTTTGGAAGGGAACCGACGAGCGCAATCGCGTCTACTACCTCGATCTCGAAGCCGACGGTGCCGAGGTCGTGCAGCTCCTCGACGACTTCGACGCGGCGTACGACTTCGTCGGCAACGACGGCCCGGTGTTCTGGTTCCGCACCGACCTCGACGCCGCGCGCGGACGCGTGATCGCGATCGACACACAATCGCCCGATCGCGCGAACTGGAAGGAGATCCTGCCCGAAACCGACGATGCGCTACGCGGCGTGAGCGTCGTGGGCGAGCACTTCATCGCGCAGTACCTGAAGGACGCGCGCTCGGTCGCTCGCGTGCATGCGCTCGACGGGACGCACGTGCGCGACGTGTCGATGCCCGGCATCGGCTCGGCAGGCGGTTTCGGCGGCGACCGCGACGATCCCGAGACGTTCTACTCGTTCTCGAGCTACACCGTGCCGCCGACGATCTATCGCTACGACGTGAAGACGGGAGAACGCGCGGTCTTCCGTGAGCCCGAGCTCGCGTTCGATTCCTCGAAGTACGTGACCGAGCAAGTCTTCTTCGAGAGCAAGGACGGCACACGCGTACCGATGTTCCTCACGCACAAAAAAGACCTCGAGCGCGACGGCGACAACCCGACGCACCTCTACGCGTACGGCGGCTTCAACATCCCGATCACGCCGCGATTCTCGGTCGACAATCTCGTGTGGCTCGAAATGGGCGGGATCTACGCGGTCGCGAACCTGCGCGGCGGCGGCGAGTACGGACGCGAGTGGCACCTCGCCGGCACCAAGGGCCGCAAGCAGAACGTCTTCGACGACTTCATCTCGGCAGCCGAGTGG
>JAUIME010000808.1 GCA_030433195.1 bacterium | reverse complement strand
ACGGAGGAGACCGCGGCGGCCGACGGTTTCGGCGGCCGCCGGAAGCCACGACGAGAGCGCGAACCGAGCGGAGGCGAACCTCGATGACCCGACGAGACGATCTGCAAGACCTGCGTCGTCGACTGGACGGACTCGATCGCGAGATCGTCGAGCGGCTCGCGGACCGTCGTGACGTCGTCGAGGCGATCATTCGCTTCAAGGACAGCTCCGACTCCGAGCTCCGCGACACGGGGCGCGAGGAGCAGTTGCTCGCGAAACTCCAGGCCGTCGGCCGTGAGAAGGGACTCGACGGCTATTTCGTCACGCGCGTCTTCCACGAGATCATCGACTACTCGCTGCGCGTGCAGAAAGAGCACCTCATTCGCGCGCAGTCGGGGCCGGCGCCGGAGCGGCTCGCGGTCGGGTATCAGGGAGTCGAGGGCGCCTACAGTTTCTTCGCGGCGCGCAAGTTCTTCGCATCCGACGAGGACCGGCTCGATCTGACGGGCTACACGACGTTCCGCGAGATGGTCGAGCACGTCGAACGCGGCACGCTCGATTTCGCGGTGTTGCCGGTCGAGAACACGACGGCGGGCGTCATCAACGAGAGCTACGACCTCCTGCTCGCGAAGTCGGTCGCGGTCGTCGGCGAAGAGGTGGTGCCCGTGAAGCACTGCCTCATGGCGCTCGAAGACGTGTCGCTCACGCGGATCCATCGCGTCTTCTCGCATCCGCAGGCGCTCGCGCAGTGTTCCGACTTTCTCGCGACCCTCGATAATTGCCAGGTGGAGAGCTTCACCGACACCGCGATGGCCGCGCGCCGCGTGCGCGACGAGCAAGATCTCTCGCAAGCCGCGATCGCGAGTGAAGCGGCCGCGCGTTTCTACGGACTGAAGGTGTTGCGACGCGACCTCGCGAACCAGCGCGAGAACTTCACGCGCTTCATGATCCTCGCCGCCGAGCCCGCGTCGTTCGATCGCCGCATCCCGTGCAAGACGTCCCTCATCTTCGCGACGGGGCATACCGAAGGGGCGCTCGTGCGATGTCTCAACGGACTCGCGCGTCACGGACTCAACCTCACGAAGCTCGAGTCGCGACCGCGTGCGAACGTGCCGTGGGAGTACGTGTTCTACGTCGACTTCGAGGGGAACCTCGCCGACGACTCCGTGCGCGAAGCGATCGAGGAGCTCAAGGCCGATACGGTATTCGTGAAAGTGCTCGGCACGTATCCGGCGCGAACGCTGAAGGGCAATCGTCCCGCGCATCCGCCCGCGATTCCGAGCACCTCGCAAGCCCGCGCGGCGGGCGAGGGCACCGACGCCGCGACCACACCGGCACCGCCCGCGATCCTCACGGGGCGCAGTCGTCTCACGGCGTCCGAAGAGGTGCGGCGCAGCTTGGCGACGAAGCCCTTCAGGCTCGCGAGCCGACTGCACCAACCGGACGACACGGTGCTTCGCGTGGGCGATGTCGAGATCGGCGGGAACGACTTCGTCGTCTTCGCAGGGCCTCGGTCGATCGGATCGCGCGAGGAACTCTTCGAGACCGCGCGCGCGGTGCGCGAAGCGGGAGCGCGGATCCTGCGCGGCGACGCGTTCCGGTCTCGGGCGGGGGCCGCCGAGCCGCGCGGATTCGCGGGGCTCGACGACCTCGCGGAAGCGGGGCGGACGTACGGCATGCCGATCGTGACGGAGGTGCTCGAGCCGAGCCACGTCGACGAGGTCGCGCGCGTCGCCGATCTCCTGTGCGTGGGCGCCGACTCGATGCAGAACCTCGCGCTGCTGCGCGCGGTCGGGCGCGTCGACCGGCCGGTGATCCTGGAGCGCGGCCGCATGGCGTCGATCGACGAGTGGATCAGCGCGGCCGAGCTCGTTCTGTCGCAGGGCAATCAGCAAGTGATCTTGTGCGAACGCGGGATTCGGACGTTCGAGACCGCGACCGCGAACACGCTCGATCTTTCCGCCGTGGCGATCGTGCGCGAGTGGTCGCATCTGCCGATCGTCGTCGATCCGTGCGACGCGGTCGGGGTGTGGCGTTGGGTTCCATCGCTCGCGATGGCCGCTCGCGGGGCCGGGGCGCACGGGGTGTCGCTCGAAGTCGAAAGCGATCCGGATACCGCGTCGGCCGAACGCGCTTCGGCATTGCGGCCCTCGACCTTCGCACGCGTGATGCACGATCTCGGACGTTGGCGTCCGGCCTCCGGTGAAGCCCACGCGACGGCGGCGTCACCGGCATCGGATTGACAGTGCCACGGGCTTCTACGAAGATACTGCGACGCCCCAACCCGCCAACCGAGTCGGAGCCCAACCGAATGGTCGCCAAGGAACTCCTCGAGATCCTCGTCTGTCCCGAGACGAAGCAGTCGCTCAAGGTCGCCGACGCCGCTCTCGTCGCACGCTTCAACGAGGCGATCGAAGCCGGTACCCTCGAGAAGCGCGGGGGGGAGAAGGTCGACAGCAAGCTCGACGGCGGCCTCGTCCGCGAGGATGGCACCGTCTTGTAC
>JAUIME010000058.1 GCA_030433195.1 bacterium | reverse complement strand
TGCGAGATGTCGGGCGACTGTCGGTCGAGCGACGTCAACACTGCGCACGTGCCGCAGTCGAAGCCCATCGAAGAATCGGTATACCCGATGTCCTCGATGACGCCGCGGACGATCTCCGGCACGTCGATACGGGCCGTCGTCGTCACTTCGCCGGCGACGACCACCATTCCCGTCGTCACCATCGTCTCGGCGGCGACACGGCCGTTCGGGTCCTGCTCGAGAATCGCATCGAGGATGGCGTCGGAAACCTGGTCGGAGATCTTGTCCGGATGCCCCATGGTCACCGACTCCGAGGTCATCAGGCGTTTTCTACCACTCATCGTGTTTCCTCCGTTTCTGATCGAATCGCGGATCCGTCGAAGAGCTCGGGGAAGCGCCGGCCGAGGATGTCGAGGCTCTTACGGCTCGCTCCCTGATTGTCGCGAATCAGCGACTGCGCTCTTCGGCCCATCTCGTGCATCTGGGTCGGATTCGCGAGCAATCGATCCAACTCGCGTGCGAGGCCGGCCGCGTCGTCGACCATGACGGCGGCACGGTCCCCCAACAGCAGATCCACCGAGTCTTGAAAGTTTCTCACATCGGGGCCGAAGAGAACCGCTCTCCCCAGCCCCGCGGGCTCCATCATGTTTTGACCGCCGTGCGGAACCAAGCTGCCGCCCACGAACACGACGTCTGCCGCGGCGTAGATCTGACTCAGTTCCCCCATCGTATCGACGAGGACGACTTCACCGTCCATCAGTCGAGCGGCGGGCTCGAGGAGACTCTTGCGAACACAGCGAAAGCCGGCCGCTCGAATCTCCGCTTCGACCTCTTCGAGACGTTCCGGTCGGCGGGGCGCCAGCACGAGCACCGAATCGGGGAATCGCTCGACGAGGTCGCGATAGACGTCGAGGAGGATCCTCTCTTCGGGAGGGTGCGTGCTGCCGCCGATCAAGACGGTCGAGTTTTCGCGGATGCGCAAGGCCTCACGCATGCGGGCACGCAGGGAGTCGACGCCTTCGGTCACGATGGTGTCGTACTTCATCGTTCCCGTCACCGACACCGAATCTCCCGGAACACCCAGCGCACGAAGGCGGGCAGCATACTTCTTGTTCTGCACGCAGAAAAGGGAAATCTGGCGGAACGGAACGATGAGGATGCGCTGCCAAACGCGGTAACCTCTGTAGGAGCGGTCGGATATACGACCGTTGATGAGAGCCACCGGAACCCCGTGTCGACGAGCGGCGAGCAAGAAGTTCGGCCAGATCTCGAGCTCGATCAACACCACGAGCGAAGGCCGCACGCGTCGGAACGCACGATTCACGACCGGGCTCAGATCGATCGGATAGTAGATGACGGTCAGGTCGGCGTACTGCTTGCGAGCGACCGCATAGCCCGCCAACGTCGTCGTCGAGACGACGACGCTCCAATCGGGATGCCGCTCGCGAAACAACGCGACGAGATGAGACGCGGCCAACAGCTCGCCGACCGATACGCCGTGGATCCACAAGCACGGCTCGTCGCCCGTCCGACGCGGAACCTTCCCGAAACGCTGATCCAGCCCCGCCCGAAAGCGTTTTTGGGAGAGCATCTTGAAGAGCAGGTACGGCAACCCCACGAGCAGCCCCGCGAGGTAGACGCCGTTGTAGAACAAGTGCAACAGAAGCGTCTTTCCCAGCAGCCCGTTGAAGAACGGGCGCGAGCTGGAATCGTGAGATTTGCCGCCGCTCGTCATGGCCGAAACGAAGTCGTATCGCCCACTAGGATCCTTCCATCACTCCGTGGCACTTCTTGTACTTCTTCCCGCTCCCGCACGGGCACGGGTCGTTGCGCCCGACCTTCGGTTGCTTGCGCTCGATCGGTTTCGGCTTCTGATCGCCCTGATCCGCGGCGACCGCGGCCTCGTTCTGCGATTGGCTCGCTCCGAGCGACGACCCCGCGGACGCGTGCTCCTCGGAGGCGTTCGACCAGCGCTCCTTGAGCCGCCGCTCTTCGTCGGTCTGGACGCGCAGCTTGAAGATGTACTCGGCGACGTCGCTGTGGATCGAGCGGATCATCTCGTCGAAGAGCGCATGCCCTTCCTTCTTGTACTCCACCTTCGGATCCAGCTGACCGTAACCGCGCAGCCCGATCCCGTGACGCAGGTGGTCCATCGACAGCAGGTGGTCTTTCCACTTCGTGTCGAAGGCGTTCAAGAGCAGGAAGCGCTCGATCCGCCGCATCATCGGCTCGCCGTTCTCTTGCTCGCGACGATCGTACTCTTGGCGCAAGAGATCGAGCACGCGCTCCCGCATCCCGTCGGCCCCGAGCCCCGAGAGATCGCTGACGGGAATCTCGATGCCGAACTTGCGGCCGAGTGCCTCGGTCAGCCCTTCGGGATCGGCGCTCGATCCGTCGCGGTCGGTGACGTACTCGGCGATCAGCTCGCCGACGACGTCTTCGATCGACCCTTCGACGAGCTCGCGCAGATCCTCGCCGCGCAAGATGCGGTTACGGCTCTCGTAGATCTGCTTGCGGTGCTCGTCCATCACCTTGTCGTACTCGAGCACGTTCTTGCGAATCTCGAAGTTGTGTTGCTCGACCTTCTTCTGCGCGCGCTCGACGGCCTTGTTGACCATCGGTGCCTGGATCTCCTGGCCTTCCTTCATGCCGAGCTTCTCGAGGATCGCCGAAACGCGATCCGACGCGAAGATCCGCATGAGGTCGTCTTGCAGCGACAGGAAGAACTGCGACGATCCCGGGTCGCCCTGTCGACCGGCACGCCCGCGAAGCTGATTGTCGATCCGTCGCGATTCGTGACGCTCGGTGCCGAGAATGTGCAGCCCGCCGAGGTCGCGAACGCCCTCGCCGAGCAGGATGTCGGTCCCGCGGCCGGCCATGTTGGTGGCGATCGTGACGTTGCCGTTCTGGCCCGCCTTGGCGATGATCGCGGCTTCCCGGCCGTGGTTCTTCGCGTTCAAGACCTCGTGCTCGATACCGCGACGCTGCAGCATGCCGGAGAGATGCTCGGAATTCTCGATCGAGATCGTACCGACGAGGATCGGTCGTCCCGTCTCGTGCAGTTCGGCGATCTCTTCGACGATCGCGTTCCACTTCTCCTTCGTCGTGCGGTAGATCACGTCGTTGAAGCTCTTGCGCAGCAGTGGCCGGTTCGTCGGCACCGCGAACACCTCGAGCTGGTAGATCTTGTAGAACTCGCCCGCCTCGGTCATGGCGGTACCGGTCATGCCGCTCAGCTTGTCGTACAACCGGAAGAAGTTCTGGAACGTGATCGTGGCGAGCGTTTGGTTCTCGTCCTTGATCCGCAGGCCTTCCTTGGCCTCGACGGCTTGGTGCAGTCCGTCCGACCATCGACGCCCCGTCATGAGGCGTCCCGTGAACTCGTCGACGATGACGATGTCGCCGTCCTTCACGACGTAGTTCACGTCCTTCTTGAAAAGGTGGTGCGCGCGCAGCGCCTGCTCGATGTGGTGCGGCCACTCCATGTTGGCGCCGGTGTAGAAGCTGTCGACGCCCGCGAGGCCTTCAGCGTGGTCGATCCCCTGTTCGGAGAGGACCACGATGTTCTCCTTCTCCTTCACCTCGAAGTCCTCGCCGACCTGAAGCTTCTTCGCGATGCGGTTCGCGGCGTAGTACTTCTCGGTCGACTTTTCCGCGGGCCCGGAGATGATGAGCGGCGTTCGTGCCTCGTCGATGAGGATACTGTCGACCTCGTCGATGATCGCGAAGGCCTGGCGCTTCTGCACCTGCTCGGCCATCTCGAACTTCATGTTGTCGCGCAGGTAGTCGAAGCCGAACTCGTTGTTCGTTCCGTAGGTGATGTCGCAGCCGTACTCGACGAGTCGCTCTTGGCTCGTCATGTCGCTCTGGATCGCGCCGACCGAAACGCCGAGCGCTTCGTACACGGGGGCCATCCAGTCGCGGTCACGCTTGGCGAGGTAGTCGTTCACGGTGACGACGTGGACGCCGGTCTGCGGAATCGCGTTCAGGTACGCGGCCAGCGTCGCGACGAGCGTCTTTCCTTCCCCGGTCACCATCTCGGCGATCATTCCGCGGTGCAGCGCCATCCCGCCGATGAGCTGCACGTCGAAGTGACGCATCCCGTTCGCACGTCGTGACGCCTCGCGGGCCGCGGCGAACGCCTCCGGGAGCAGATCGTCGAGCGTCTCTCCCTTGTCGAGGCGGGCACGGAACTCGAGCGTCTTGCCACGCAGCTCGTCGTCGGAGAGGCGATTGAAGTCGCGCTCCATCGAGTTGATCCGGTCGACGACCGGGTGGAATTGGTTCTTGAGGACGCGCTCGTTCTGGGAACCGAACACTTTGTTCAGTCCCTTCGAGACGACATCCGCGAGCAACAGCATCATGGCCTGATCATCCTTCTGGTGCGATCACGCTCGACGCGGCAGGATCATCGCGTGAGGTGACGGATGCAATCGAACAAAATGTCCTTCTGGTAGGGCTTGACGAGGAAGCCGTTCGCCAAGCGCATGACCTCCTGGAGGTCGACGGTGCTCGACGTGGTCGCCAGCAGGACGGGAATATCGACGGTTTCCTTGCTTTTCCGAAGCAGCGTACAAAGCTCGATGCCGTCGAGGCGAGGCATCTCGTAGTCCATGACGATCAGATCGGGCCGACAGGACTCGAGCGCTTCGAGAGCAGCCCTCCCGTCGTGGGTCATGCGAACCCGGTAGCCCTTCCTCTCGAGCAGCTTCGCGAGCGAGACGGCGAGCGGGACTTCGTCGTCGACGATCAGGATCTCGTGCGAGGTCTCGACCGGGTCTCCCACCGACACCTCGGCCGTGATCTTCTCGAGATCGGCCAGCGTCGGCAGCGCCTGTTCAGCCCAGCGGCGCTCGATGTCGAGCTTGAGTTCGCGGTTGGCCCGTTTGAGCTCGTTCCAGGCCTCATAGTCCGGCATGCCGGGCTTGAGCTCCATTTGATCGTGCGTGTCGACCATGAAGAAGAACTGGTCCTCGAGGAGATACTCCTCGAGCGCGAGCTTCATGAACGGGTACGACTTGCTCCCGAGCCGGATGACGTAGCGTCGAGAGGCTGCGCCTCCCTCGGCCCCCATGGAGTCGAGGTATTCCTCGAGCACCACGTCGGCCGATCCGCCCTCGGGAAGGTCGACGGCTTTGGGGGGATCTCCCCCTTCGTAGGCGACGTCGATGAACGAATCGATCGCCTGCCGCAACATCGGAACCGTAATGCGCTCCAGCTTCATCGCTCTCGGCGTCTCACGCCCCCCGCACCCCCGGGCTTCAACGGGCCGTCACCACTCGCGGCTCCACGCGAAGTGTACCGATCAAGTCGCGAACCGACGAGACCTTCTCCGATTCCAAGAGTCTTTCGAGCTCGTCGACGATCGTCTCGGACACGGTCGGTCGATAGAAGTTCGCAGTACCGACCTGCACGGCGCTGGCCCCGGCCACGAGAAACTCGAGGACGTCTTCGGCGCTCGCGATGCCGCCGATCCCGATGATCGGCACGTCGACGGCGCGTGCGGCTTGCCAGACGAAGCGCAGCGCGACCGGCTTGATCGCGGGGCCCGACAAGCCGCCCGTCCCGGTGCCCAGGATCGGTGTCCGGCTTCTCCAGTCGATCGCCATCGCAGAGATCGTGTTGATGAGCGAGAGCATCTCGGCACCGCCTTCGACCGCGGCCTGGGCCAGCGACGCGATATCGGTCACGTTGGGCGTGAGCTTCGCGATCAACGGCTTCTCGGTGACGGACCGTACCTCGCTGACGATGCTGCGAACGATCTCGGGGTTCGTTCCGAGGTCGAGCCCGCCCTTCTTCACGTTCGGGCACGACACGTTGATCTCGATGGCAGCAACGCCGTCCATGCCGTCGACGCGCTCGGCGACGATCGGGAAGTCTTCGCGACGTTCGCCGGCGCAGCTCGCGACGACCGTGACACCCCGTTCCACGAGGCCCGGCAACATCTCGGACTCGAAGGCGTCGCAACCCGGGTTTTCGAGCCCGATCGAGTTGAGCATCCCGCCCGTGACCTCGACGATCCGAGGCGGCGGATTGCCACGTCGGCGCGCCAGGTAGAGCGTCTTGGTGACGATCCCGCCGATCCGCTGTAGATCGACGAACGGCGCGAATTCGCGTCCGAAGCCGAACGTCCCCGATGCCGTGAGCACGGGGTTCCGAAGTTCGAGTCGACCCAGTTTGACCTCGAGCATGCCTCGCTCAGCCCCTCTCCCCTTGGCCGTCGGCATCCGGTCCGGCGTGATCCGCATCGAAACCGATGCTCGGCGTCACGCGCGAGAACTCTCGACCTCGGGTTTGGTACGCGCGATCCGATCGAAAAACAAGAAATGGACGACGACGAGCGTCGCTCCCACGGTGATGCCCGCGTCCGCGATGTTGAAACTCGGGAAGATCATGAACTGGAGGTCGAACTCGAGGAAGTCGCGGACCCCGCCGAGCATCACGGTATCCCAGAGATTCCCGATCGCCCCGCCGAAGACCATCCCCAGCCCGGCCGGGAAGAGCCACGACTTGGTTCGCGTCGTGATCAGGAACACGAGGATGATAGGGATCGCGGCAAAGCGCACGATCGCGAAGATCTCCGCGTTACCCTGCCCGATTCCCCACGCGCCGCCCGTATTCATGACCCGCACGAGCCGAAAGAACCCTTCGATGACCGTGTGAGGGCCGCCCAGATCCTCGAGCCACGAGAAGATCACCGCCTTCGAGATCAGGTCCGCCGTCGCGACGACGAACGCCAAGACCCAGAAGAGCCGGCTTGTCACCATTCCAACGTTCCTTCTTCCATTCGCCGCTGACAATCGAGGCAATGGCGAGCCCACGGGATCGCTTTGAGCCGCTCGTCCGCAACCGGCTCGGAGCAGCCCTCGCAAGTCCCGTAACTCTTGTCCTCGATGCGCACGAGAGCATCGTTGATTTCGCGAAGAAGTTCCTCTTCGTTCGCGATGAGGCCGAGATTGAATTCCTGTTCGAAGCTGTCCGAACCCGCGTCGGCCATGTGATCGACGGAGACGCCCTGCTCGGCGCCCTTCAGTACGTCGTCTTCCATCTTGTAGACGCTACCCTCGAGCTCCGCCTTCTTCACGAGGAGTGCCTTCTTGAACCGATTCCGCTCTGCGGCTCGCATGACCCCCTATCCTCTAGTCATTCATGGACATGTAGCGGGCATTCCGGCCTCGCGGCAAACGAGTGGGACGCCTACGATCCTGCCCGCTGTCGAAGAGCCCCGAATTATAGAGTTGCCGCCATATCCAGTCAAGCAGCATAGAGTTATCGCGGCCGCCACATGAGGGATACGCACGGAAGGGGTACACGGGAGGGCGACGGATCGGAACGCGAGCGAGGGGTCGTCACCAGACCTTGGCGACGCCCGCCAGAGGAATCGAGAGGACGCGCCGACGATCCGTCCGCGCGTCCCCCTTTCCTGACCATCCGAAGTGAGATCTATCTGGAAGGGGCGCGCGTCGAGCGCACCCCCCGAGTGGTAAACAAGGTGCTATCCGAAACGAAGCGTTCTCCACGACGGCCCGATTGTCTCGACACCGTCCGTTTCGATCTCGGGGTCGCACCCTGGATCCGGCCTGCCGGAAACCTGCGCTTTCCTCTCACGAGATTCATCCCCGCCAGGGGTCTCTCGGAGTCTCAACGGCACTCTAGGGCATCCGAATCATCGAATTGACACACGCCAAGCCCTGAGAGCAAGCGGTGTTCCACTCGCAGCCCCGTATCGCGTCGACGGCACTCACACGTCGCAAGGTCATGGGGAGCTTACCCTTGGCGTGAAATGCGAGGTTGGAGTTCCACAAACGGTGCGCTGAACCCCCTCTCGAATCGAAAAAGCGACGTCGATGCGGATCGACATTCCAGCGCTCGCGACCGAATCGCTTTCACCGCAGCTCCGTTGGGAGACGGATCTTGCGTGCGTCGTCGAATCGACGCAACGCCGTTCACGATTCGCGACGTTCCACAAGAAACCACGCCATCGTTCTCGAAGTGATCAAGCGCGAACCGGGGGGCGTCGGCAAAGCGCGGACGCGGAGGGAGTGGGCATGGCAATCAAAAAAGGAGGCCGAACCCGAGGGGTCCGACCTCCTTGATGTGTTGCCAGGTGTTGCTAGAGAGTCACGATCTTCGAATCAGAAGCGATCGATCGAGACACCCGTTCGCTGACCGTCGACGAAGAGCTCGTGGCCGGCACCGAAGTTCTGACGCTCGTGCTTGAAGACACCGAGGATGCCTTCCGCCGAGTTGAACTCGATCCAACCGGTCTGGAACGGCTCGAGGTCGTTCGTCACGCCACCGAGGTCGCGCACGACGTTGGAGATCGTGCTGAGCGGCGCTCGGCTGTGGCACTTGAACACGAAACCTCGCGAGAAGCGAACTTCGTCGTTGTTCCAGATCAGCGCGCTGACGTTGGTGTCCTGGTCGGTGTTGACCGACATGAGCGTCAGCTCGTTGAGCACACTCTTCGCGCCACCTTCTTCGAAGAAGCTGTCGAGAAGCAGGTCACGCGGGAACGCGGTGTATTCGGTGCCGAAGTCGGCGTCCTGCTCACCGTCGGTGTCCGTGAAGCAGCGGTTGAGGCTGCCACACTCGCTACCTTCGTTCGTCGCGCAGCCCGTGACGAGGCTCTTGAAGCTGTACGGCGTGTACGACCACACGAACTCGAGAGCCGACTCGACGATGATCGCGCTTCCGATCAGATGATCGAATGTGATCGGCTGCAGCGTCTCGGGATCTCGCGCTTCGACCCAGAGCCAGCCGTCAAGCTGCTGCGGGTTGTGCTCGTCGGCGACGACCGTGAGGGTGTCGCCCGGCGTGAGGCACTCGAAGCGGTCGAACTCGTGACAATCGTCGGCGTCGTCGTCCTTGTTGATGTAGATGTAGTGCAGGCAGACGTCACCGGCCTTGAAGTTGTTGCCGCAGCTCACCGTCGACGAGTTGGTGTTCGTCACGGAGATCAGCGTCCCCTTCGTCGGCGTCGAGTCGAACAGCGGGAAGATCAAGATACTCCCCGGCTGCGCGTGGATGTTGGGATCGTCCTCATCCGCGATCGCAAGGCCTCCCTGCAGGACCATGAAGCCCAGCAGTGCGAGGAAGGCCAAGCTACTGAAACGTCTCATTGGATCCTCCTTTGGGTTGGTTCTTTTCGATCGAACGGACCGACCGACCGAGCTCGCGAGACACGAACTCTCGAGAGAGCCGATCTCGTTCGAGCGGCCCTCATCGGCCGCCTTGACTCGGGCGATCTGCATGCCGTTCGTCCTTTCCATTACGCGTTTCGTTCGTGAACTAGAATCGACGCAGGCTCACGTCGACGTCCGCAGCGCCTTCATAGTGCAGCTCGTGGCCGGCCATGAAGTCACCACTGTTCATGCGATGCGCGAAGACGCCAAGCATCCCTCGCGTGTCGCGGTCGTCGAAGTTACGCGCCTGGAACTGGATCCAACCAGTGAGAACCGACGCGCCGTCGACCTCCAACTCCTGGGGGTCGCCCCCGAGGTTGTCGGCGGTCACCTGCAGCGTGAGATCGCTCAACGGGATGGCGCCGATCCAGCAACCGATCGCGTCGGTGTTGGAGAAGCGGTCTTCCGCGTTGTTCCAGATCTGCATCGCCAGCTCGAAGATGTCGTCGCCGCCCGCACCATCCGGAACCATCAGGTAGATGCGGTTCGACATGTCGGCATCTTCCGCGAAGAAGTTGTCGAGGTACAGCGTGCCGGGGAACTGTTCGTACTCGACTCCGTCGAAGTCGGCGGCGTTGTCGCCGTCGTCGTCGGTGAAGTAGAAGCCACAGTTCGACTGATCGCCATCATCCGCGAGACCGCGGAAAGCGTACGGCGTGTACGACCAGAGGAAGTCGGTCGCCTGACCGGCCTTCACGATGATCGCGCTACCGATCAGGAAATCGTAGTCGATCGCTTCCTGGAACTCGGGGTCCCAGGCTTCGACCCACAGCCACCCCACCGTCGGATTCGAGACGTGACGGTCAGTAACCAACGTCAGCGTGTCACCCGGGGTCAGGAGCTCGCCCTTGTCTTCTTCACGGCACTCTTCGTTATCGAAATAAACGAAGTGCACGAACACGTCACCATTGCGGTTGTTGTTCTGGCAGCTCACGCGACTGCTGTTCGTGTTCGTGACCGTAATCACGGTCGTAGCGTTGGCCTGCGCGTCATAGACGGGGTAGAACAACGCCGAACCAGGTCGAGCATGCGCCGGCTCCGCCGCGCTCGCTCGATCGGTGCTCACCAAAGCGACCGCCACGATGGCGAGCATCAATGCTGGAGCCTTAAAACCACGGATCATTAGTAAAATCCTCCTTTTCCATGGGTAAAGACCAATGGGGTGCGTGTATCGGGATGAACCCCCTTCGTCGAATCGAGGACCCATCGATGCCCTACGATGGCCTCACCTCCTTCCACGCGATTTCGACATGTATCACTCAATCCCATCGTCATACTGTTCGACTCAATCGGTGTCCGTCGGATCTCGGCTCGAGCCACGCCCTCACCGGCATACGACGGTCTGTCCTTCGATTTCGACGTCACTTCACACGCTACCGCGGTGATCTCCACCCGAGGAGTGTGCCTCTCGGGTCCTGCTCGTTCCCGAGTTCGTCGGTGCTTCTACGGTTTTCAACTCATCACGCCCGTTTCGAGCCCGTCGAGCCGCGCGACACCCGCCACGCCCCTCGACGACCGCTCGTCGAGCGTCAGTCGAGCATGGTTCTCTCGTCATCCTCGTAGATCATGTCGAGGCACCACTTTCCGCCATCGAGAACCCACTTGGACTCCCAGCTGGCGGTCTTCGGCGTCATCTTCACCGGCGCGATCCCAGGGCTGATGTGCCACTGGTACTCCACGAGGACTCGGGCGGATTCGCCCGACTCGTCGAGCGCCGCCTTCTTGAACTCAGCCCCAGTATAAGTCGCCGCGCCGGTCGACCTGCGAACGAAGTCCTCGAGAGTAATCCCCTCGCGGTCCTCGCCATCGCCCTGCTTGAAGCTCGTCGACATGAACTCTTGGTAGCGCTGGATCGTGTCGCCCTGGACCTTCAAGTCCCAGTACGAATCGACGCGAGCCTGCAGGGCTCGTTCGACCTTCGATCCACCGGTCCCGGCCTTCGCCCCGCTCGCCGGATCGCCCGCGTCTGCGCCCGGACCGGCCGGATCGCTGCAGGCGGTCGCCGCGACCGCGACAAGGACCGTCAACATCAAGACACTCAGGGTTTTGCGAACTGTACTCATCTTGTCGTCAATTCCAGACGGGGCACATCAAAAAAAAAGCCACTCCAGAGCCCGACTCCGGGGCTCTAAAGTGGCCTAATTTTCTTAGTACCGAGTTATGTGTGTTCGACAACGGCACCCTTCTAACCCCGTCGGTCGGACCCCCGTCCGACCTGTCATTCTCGCCTCAACCCTTCAAAGCTTGATCGTTTGTTCCTTCCGGAGAAAGACGACTCGTCCTTTCTCCATGGAGATTACGATCTTGCCGTAAAACTCACTGTCGATCAGTTTCTTGATCTCGTTGAAGTATTTCCTGTTCTGTTCGGCTTTCTCCATGGCATCAGAAATCGCACCTCACGGGCCTGCGGTTCGCATGCAATGGGTAGCGGTCAAGCCATCCGAGCGTGCATATCCATTCGGTTGCCGCCGCCGGCGGACGCCTGTCTGACGACAGCACGAACGCTACGGAGGCGAGGACTCGGACCGCAAACCACGTTCCGCTGGCCTGCTTCGGTGGACACACGAGGCCAAATGAACCAGCAACCGGTGCCCGGCGAATCTCCTTAAGCCAAATGACAGCGACGGATAGACGCTGTCCCGGTTACGAACGAGAACTGGAGGGAGGCAGGAGGACGCGCAGGCCGTCGATGTCGACAAAACTGCACACGCCCGAGCATCTTCTGAATCCCCTTTGGACTAACCGCAAAGATGGTTGGACCTTACCCACCGTTCAAATAAATGAACGGGTGTGGTGTTTGGTCTACGCAACCTCCCTTAAGACGATAAGTCCTCCCCTTATATGAAATCGCCCTATCGAAGTCAACGGCGATTCGCGTTTTTTTGAGAATCTTGAATGCCTCCATGATGTTGGTTCAATAGGGGCTTATGAGCGATTCGCCATCCTCCGAGAGGGGTGCCTCGAGCCCCCTCGCCTGGCTTCGAACCTGGGTCGATTCCCTGACCCTGGAGAGCTCGGTCTCCGAGCTGACGCGCGTTGCGTATGAACGCGACATCTCGCGATTTCTCGCGTCCGTCGCGGCCAATCGCGGCCGTCCGCTCGACGATCGGGCGCCGGATCGCTCGGAGATCCGCACGTTCCTGCGTGAGGAACGAGAGCGCGGACTCGCTCCCGCGACGATGGCTCGGATCGTCTCGGCCCTGCGTGGATTCTACCGATTCCTCACCCTCGAGGGCATCATCGAGCGCGACACGACGTTCGGCGTCACGACGCCCAAGCGCTGGCGCATCCTGCCCGAGCCTCTCTCGCAGGACGACGCGAGGCGCCTCGTCGAAACGCCGGACGACGACACGGTGCTCGGACAGCGCGATCGCGCGATTCTCGAGCTGCTCTACGGCGCGGGCTTGCGCGTCTCGGAACTCACCCGCCTCGAGCGAGGCGATCTGCACCTCGAGCTCGACACGATCCGCTGCCTCGGCAAAGGCAGCAAGCAACGCATCGTGCCCCTCGGCAAGCAGGCAAAGCGGGCGCTGTGTCGCTATCTCGATCGAGCACGCCCCTCGCTGCGGCGTCCGACCTCGCCCGAAACGCTGTTCCTGTCTCGCACGGGGCGCCCTCTCACGCGGGACGCGGTCTTTCGCCTCGTGAAGCGACACGCAGGAGCCGCGGGGATCCGGCAGCGCACGTACCCCCATCTGATGCGCCACACCTTCGCGACGCACCTTCTCGACGAGGGCGCCGACATCCGGGCCGTGCAAGAACTGCTGGGGCACGCCGACATCTCGACGACGCAGATCTACACGCACGTCGAGACCGAACGCCTCAAGCGCGTCCATCGCGACTTCCATCCGCGCGCGTGACGCACTCCGCCGCCTCGTCGTCGCTCAGACGTCGAAGATCGGCTCTTCGTCCTCGCCGACGCGACCCGACCCTTCCGCTGCGTTTTCGTCGCGACGCAGGTAGGCGTGGATCTCGCGCGCCATCTTCGCGCTGATCCCCGGGACGTCTTCGATCTCGGTCGGCGACGCGGCTCGGAGCGCCTTCACGGTGCCGAATCGTTCGAGCAACATCGTGCGGCGTTTTTCACCGATTCCGAAGAGTCCTTCGAGCGGCGACTCGATCCACTTCTTGCGGAACAGCGTCCGGTGGTATTGCACCGCGAATCGATGGGCCTCATCGCGAATGGCGTCGAGGAGTCGTTTCTCGGGGGTCCCTTCGTCAAGCGGATGCTCGGTCGGCGGATCGCCCGAGAAGATTCGCTCCCCGAGGCCGGGACGCACGCTTCCC
>JAUIME010000057.1 GCA_030433195.1 bacterium | reverse complement strand
GACGTCGCCGTGAAGCACAGCGAGCCGCTCGGTGAGCCATCGCCCGTCGAAGCGCAGGCCAAGGAAGCGGCCGAGCGCGGCCGCGCCGACGGCATCATCCTCACGGGTGCGGCGACCGGCGTCGCCGGTTCGCCCTGGGAGATCCGCAACGTGAAGGGCGACCTTCCCGACACTCCGGTGCTCGCGGGCAGCGGCGTCGACGCGGAGACGATCGACGAATACCTCGACGTCGCCGACGGCATCATCGTCGGCTCGGCGCTCGAAGTGGACGGTCGCGCGGGGAACCCCGTCGATCCCGATCGCGTGAAGGAACTCATGCGCGCCGCGGGACGTCGTCGCTGAGTGAGCGTCGTTCGGCGTCAGTGCGTGCGTTCGGCGCGGCTGCGGCGCGTGCGGCTTCGGATCGCGCTCGCGAGCGCGTGACGCAGATCGCTTCCGAGTCGGTCGCGCTCTTTCGTGCGATCGATGCCGATCGCCTGGAGGAATGCGTCGTCGAGCGCGGTGCGAGCGGGCGACGCGATCTCGTCGTCGATCGAGCCGTAGTCGTTGGCGACGAGCGCATCGATGGCCGTGGCGAGTTTCGTGGCCGCTGCCGAGTTCGCGGCGAGCGTCGCGGGTGCGATCGCGGGCACGCCACCGAGGTAGATCGGATTCGCCTTGATCGCGCCGTCGCCGAGGTTCGTCATCAAGTAGAGCTCGCGCGCGAGCAGGCCGAAGCTCGAGAGCAGCGTCGCCGCGACGCACGTGCGGCCGAACGCTTCGTCGAACGGTTCGATGCGCACGAGATTGGCGTCGACGAGAATCCCCTCGGGAATGCCGAAGAGCGCGGGCCGTTGGTGCGCGATCAAGGCATGCGCGAGCGGCGGCGTTTCGGGTTCGGGGAGCGACCACCACGCGGCGCGACTCGCGCACGACGGTCGCCGGTCGATACCGAGCGCACGCCCGCGGTTCACGTGCTCCGAAGCGAACGTCCCCTCGAGTGCGGCCTCGTCGGGCGGCAGCACGATCGCGAGTCCTTCGAGGTCGGCGCGCCGCACCGTGAATCCTCGTGCCTCCTTCGGAGTGACGAACACCGGTCGCAAGAACCGTCGTTCGATCGGGAACGTCGCGTCGGGCGATCGCGCGCCGGAGTACGGTTGCACGATGCACGCACCGCGCTCGCCAAGGGCGTCTCGCGAAAGACCGAAGCGCGCGCGACACGCGTCGTCGTCGATCGTATCGGTGACGTCGCGCACGTAGAAGAACGCGTTCGCGCCGGTCTTCAGCCCGAAGCGAAGCGACGCGACCTCGCGTAGCGGACGAAAGCCGCGATCCCCGGCCGCGTCCGAGCCGGCCGCATGCGAACCGGCCGCGAGTACTTCGAGGAACACGCCGGGCGCCGCGAGCCACACGCCCCACGGAGTCGCCGCCGCGGTGCGCTCGGCCGGAGCGAGTTCGGTGGTCGCGACATCCACACGCCGAATCCCGCGAGCCGTGCTCGCGTCGGTGTCCGTGCCGCTGTTCGTGTCCGTGTTCGGTTGCAGGAGTTCGGCGGCTCGCGCGGGATCGCGCGCGATGGCCGAGATCGGATCCGATACGCTCACGAACCCGACGCTCGCCGCTTCGTCGTCCCGTTCCCGCACGCCCGCCGATCGACACGCGACGGTGATCGTCGTGTGGATCTGCGTCGCGCCGAACCACCGCTCGTCGCGCGGTTCGAGAACGAGTCGTAATCGCAGCGCGCTCGTGAGGAACCGTCGCAGCTCGACGCCATACCCCGCGTTGAGCCACGAGTTCGACGTGAGCATCACGGCCGTCCCGCGTTCGCGTAGTAGCTGCGGCAGCAAAGCGAAGAAGTACACGTACAGGTCGGAGCGTTGCGACAGCTTCGCCGCGTCGCCGGTGGCGAAGCGTCGGTGGATCTCACGCTTGCGATCCCTCGGGATGAGTTCTTGCCGCACGTAGGGCGGATTCGCGAGCACGAGATCGAAGCGCTCGTCGGCGGGCACCGTATCGACCAGCGGATCGAAGACGCGCACCGTCCGTGCGAAGTCGGGAAGCTCTTCAGGAACCGGGCACGCTCCCATGCGAACGGGCTCCAGCCAGTAGAGAAACAGCGCAAATCGGGCGACTCGCGCGGTTGTCGGATCGCGCTCGTAGCCTACGATCGACGACTCGAGAATCTCTCGTCTTCGCTCGGCAGGATGGTTGCGATCGTGTTGGGCTTCCGATTCGTTGGCAAGGGCAAGTGTCTCGAGCGCTCGGGCCGACGCCACCAAGAACGCACCCGTGCCGGCGGCTGGATCGAGGATCCGTGCGATGCGAAACGGCGACGATCCGAGTTCGTGCTCGTGCTTCGGATCGAGCCAAGCTCGAATCCAATGGGCGGCGGGTCGCCGTCGAACGGCGTCCCGTTCTCCTGCAAGCGTGGCAAGGCCGAGCGCGGTCGCGAGCTTTGCCACGTCGGGTGGCGTGAGTACGACGCCCTCGAGCTTTCGGGATTCAGGGGCGGTCAGTACGCTGGCGGCTGCGGCGAACGTCTCCGGACGGAGGCAGTGCGCGAGTTCGAGCTTGGCGAGTGCCTCGATCGCGGGGGACGGTGTTGCCTCGAGTCCGATCGAGTGCGCCCAGTCGCACGAGTCCACGCCAAGTTCGCGTGCTACTCGGTCCAATAGACCGGACAGCACTGCGACGATCACGTCGGCATGAGAATCTTCGGCGTCGAGGCCTTGGCGATGGGTTTCGTGACGTTGCTGCACTTCGACGATCGCATGCCGGAGGCCGGATTCGAGTGCGGCGATATGTCGAGTTTGGGAGCGCTCGGTCCTAGGATCCGGCAGTGCTGACTGGAGCGGATCGACGAACGCGCGATCGGAACCACGAGACCCGAGGTCCGACGGCGGGCTGGTCACGCTTGCTCCTCTCGACCGATGGATGTGAACTTTGCATGTGGCTACCGAGCGAAAATAGCGTCTTCGAGAGCGCCACGCAAGGTGTACAACTCACATCCCTTCTCGTTCACCACGGCGAGGTGCATTCGCGAAGCGTGACACCAGCAATCTTCGTCGTACTCCTCCAGCACGAGCGAGTGAACGATACGCCCGTCCGGCATTTCGGTCGGTTCACCTGAGAATCGCGCCGTGTCATCGTAGCGAAACATCACCTTGTCGATGGCGAGTGCATCGTATTCGCCAGGGCCACCGCCGAACATGTCGGGATAGCGCTCGCCAGGGCGGCACTCAAGATCGGTTGCCGGTGTCATCGACCACGCGTTGATCGTGAGCGACCATTGATTCGGCTTGTCGAGCCTCTCTCGGACGATGCACTCGATCTTCACGTTCGAGTTGCGGTCGAAGAGTACCAGGTCGAGTTCTTGGATGACCGGTTTGTCGAGCCACGGTGAGGATTGCACGATTCGCATACCGAGTACTGCGAGTGCGACGCAAGCAACGCTAGCGAGCAGGAAGCGCGAACTCGTCAAGGCTCTATCCTCTCTTTCCGATTCTGGCGTTTCGGATCATGCCGCCTCTGGAGATTCTTGTGAAATCGATGAAGAGCGTACCGGCATTCAGGCTGCGTGGGAATGCGCAAATGCTGCCATGAAGGTCGTACTTCGAGTATCTGGCTGCTCCCCACGGGGATGTTCGCCGTCTTTTCTTGGGGATCTGAGGCAGTCGTCGGGGCGTGAGGTAGGGAGGTTGGCCGTATAGGGAGGCGGGCGCCAAGGAGGGTTGGTACCCCTAGGAGGAATCGAACCTCCGCCTCTGGTTCCGGAGACCAGTGCTCTATCCACTGAGCTATAGGGGCGGATGGGTAGCGAGGTGGATGGTAGGTTCGGCGCGCTCGCGGTGTCAAGAATGCGAGGGGGCGAGGCGGGGTACTAGCGAGGGGGCGGTGCGGGGGGATAAAAAACAAGGGCAAGCTGACTCCGGGGGTCCGGGCGAGAAGGGTCTCTTCTCTAACAATAAGGAATCAGCTTGCCCTGACGAATTGTATGCAGCTATGTCCCTTCGATACCTCCTTGCGATTATCTTCGAGAAACTCATCTCGATCGCTCGGGTCGAGCCTCCCGTGACCGCGCGTTGCTGCGCGATGGGATCGTCAATTGCAATGAGTATTCCCAAGTGGGGTCGTGAAGGATCGAAAAGTTTCAAGTCGTTTCGCGGGAGCGGTTAATGAAATCTGTGAATTTCGGGGCGTCGAATCGGAGGGGCGGGCGCTGTGCGGATTCTGCCCGGTGTCGCGAGTCCCGCCCGTCGTGGCGGCGGTCTCGACCACAATGTAAAATCGCGCACCACCGGTCCGGGCACGGTAGCGTTCGTGCTCCCATTTCGCCGAGAGCTCCCCAATGATCGATGTCGCCGGTCTCGAGGTCGGCTATTCCGACACCCTCGTGCTCCAGGGGATCTCCCTGAAGATCCCTGAAGGCGCCGTGGGCCTCCTGGGTCCCAACGGCTCGGGGAAGAGCACGCTCATCAAGACGTTGCTCGGTCACTTGAAAGCGCGCTCCGGGTCGGGGTCGGTACTCGGTCTCGACATCGCGCGCCGCTTCCTCGACATCCGCCAGCGAGTCGGCTACATGCCCGAGCGCGATTGCTTCTTCGCGGGCATGAACGGCATCGCGTCGGTGGCCTATGCGGGGCAGCTCGTCGGCATGTCGTATGCCGACGCGAAGCAGCGCGCGCACGAGGTTCTCAACTACGTCGGGCTGTCCGAAGAACGCTACCGCGCGGTCGATTCGTACTCGGCCGGGATGCTGCAGCGCATCAAGCTAGCGCAGGCGCTCGTGCACGATCCGAAGCTGTTGTTCCTCGACGAACCGACCAACGGCATGGATCCGCGCGGGCGCGACGAGATGCTCGAACTCATCCGCGACATCTCGAGCAACAAGGGCATCCATGTGCTCGTGTCGTCGCATCTGTTGCCCGACGTCGAGGCCGTCTGTCGTGACGTCGTCGTCCTTGCGGGAGGCGAAGTGCTCGCGCAGGGCGACATCGAGTCGATGCGCGTGAGCGCGGGCGGGTCGTACGTGGTGCGGATCCGTGGCGAGCACGAACCGTTCGAAAGGGCGCTGACTGCGGCGGGATGCACGGTCGCGCAAGGAGAACGTGCGACGCTTCGGGTGACGCTCGGCGACGGCGCCGGGACCGACGTCGTGTGGCGCGCCGCTCGCGAAGGCGGCGTGCAGGTGCGGCATCTCGAACCGTCGCGCCGCTCGCTCGAAGACGTCTTCATGGAAGCGCTCGAGAGCGTCGGTTCGGAAGGAGAGCGCTGAGTCATGGCCCTCTACGATCAAGGGTATCGACATTGGGACGGCGCGCTGAGCGGACACGCGACGCGCTGGTTGACGATCACGCAGCATGGCGTGCGACAGGCCTTGCGCAACAAGTGGCTCGTGGGGCTGTTGCTGCTCTCGCAGTTGCCGATGATCGGCTTGTCGTTCGTCGCCTACGGCATGCTGCAAGCGGGCGACCGCATCGCGCAGATGGAGGGCGCCGACGCGGCAGCGGTCAGGATGGCCGAAGGGCTCGGCGCCGACTTCTTCATGAAACTCGTGCCGATGGAGATCTTCTGGGTCGTCGTCATCTGCGCGTTTGCCGGCGCGGGGCTCGTCGCGCGGGACCGCGAGAGTCGCGCGCTCGAGATCTACTTCTCGCGTCCCCTCACACGACTCGACTACCTCATCGGGAAGTTCGGGATCATCTTCACGTTCTCGATGTTCGCGACGATCGTTCCGTCGCTTCTCTTGTACGCGGTCGCGGTGATCTGCCAGCCGACGATGGGCTACCTCAAACAAACGTGGACGATGCCGTTCGCGCTCGCTGCGGTGTCGATCGTCATCTCCACGTCGGCGTCCGCGGTGGTGCTCGCGTTCTCGAGCTTGGGTTCGCGCTACCGGCTCGTGGCCGTCGGTTGGATCGGGTTCTACTTCGTCTCGATCGGGTTCGCGCAGATGCTCTTCGGGCTCACGAAACAACCTGAATTCACGATCGTGGGCTTCATGAACAACCTCGAGCGCGTGGCGATCGCGCTGCTCGGTGCGACCGTGAGGCGCGAGTACGATTATTCGTGGATGTGGTCGGCACTCGTGCTCGCCGTGCTCACGTTCGGTGGCTTGCTTCTCGTGCTGCGGCGTGTGCGTGCGGTGGAGGCCGTGAAATGACGACGAATCCGCAGCCCGAGCCCGTGACGATGAAGCCCGCGACGATGAAGAAAACACCCGCGCCCGTCGACCCGTCGGCTCCGGTCGTTCTGAATCACGTCTCGCGTTGGTACGGCGAGGTGATCGGCGTCAACGACATCGACGTGTCGATTCCGGGCGGCGTGACCGGGTTGCTCGGCCCGAACGGCGCCGGCAAGACGACGCTGATCCGACTCATGACGGGACAGATCCGTCCGAGCAAGGGCGAAGTGCGCGTGCTCGGCGAGTCTGTGTGGAACAATCCCGGCATCTACCGGAGGATCGGGCTGTGCCCCGATCTCGATTCGTTCTGGGAAACGATGACCGGTTACGAGTTCGTGCGCTACACCGCGCGACTTGCCGGATACTCGGCCGGCGACGCGAGCACGCGAGCGCTCGCGCAGCTCGATCGCGTGAAGCTGACGCATGCGAAGGACCGCAAGGTCGGCGGCTATAGCAAGGGCATGCGCCAACGCGTGAAACTCGCGCAAGCCATGGTGCACGATCCGGAGCTCGTCGTGCTCGACGAACCGCTCACGGGTCTCGACCCGGTCGGTCGCCGCGAAGTCATCGAACTCGTGCGCGAGCTCGGCGAACAAGGGCGGCACGTCGTCGTCTCGAGCCACATCTTGCACGAAGTCGAGGCGATGACGCCGCGTATCCTGCTGATCCATCGCGGGCGGATCGTCGCCGCGGGTGAAGTGCACGACATCCGCGCGATGATCGACGAGCACCCGCATCGCATCGAGATCGAATGCGATGACGTGCGCGCGCTCGCGCGGCGTCTGCTCGAGTTCGACGACGTCATCCGTGTCGCGATCGAAGACGACGCGAAGCGGTTGCGCGTCGAGACGGTTCGCCCGGACGATTTCTACTCGCGTGTGCCCGAGCTCGCGATCGAGACCGGAATCGGCATCGAACGCATGACGTCGTCCGACGACAACCTCGAAGCCGTCTTCCATTACCTGGTGAAATAGCCGACATGGAGACCCGTCGCATGATCGCCGAGGAAATCCGATGACGGCCGTCTGGCTCGTGTTCCGGCATACGCTCTGGCAGCTCGTCTGGGGAAAGAAGATTCTCGTCGTGGCGGCCGCGGCCGCGCTGCCGATCGGGATCGCGGCGCTCGTCGGGCCTGTGCTCCCCGACGACGACATTCAAAAGATCTGGATCAGCCTCGTGATGGGCGTTTTCGTGCAGCTCATGCTGCCCCTGACGGCCATCGCGTTTGCGCTGGGGCTCATTTCGGACGAGGTCGAGCGGGGGACGTTGCTGTATCTGATCACGCGGCCCAACGCGAAGTGGACCGTCGTCGTGGCCAAATGCCTGGCCTACCTGGCCGTCGCCACCGCGATGATCTTGTTGGCCCTCATCGGCTTGTACGCGGTCCTGCGGCTCAAGCCGGGCGCGGCTGCGATCGACGAGGTGGGCGGAATCGCGGCCGTCGCGCCGGCCCTGCTCCTCGGGGCGATCGCCTACGGGGGCCTGTTTTTGGGCGTCGGGACGGTCTTCCGCAAGCCCATGATCGTCGGCGTGATCTTCGCTTTCGGCTGGGAAGGGCTGCTCGGGAACATTCCGGGGCAGACGCGGCTGCTCTCGATCGTCTACTATATTCGAATCATGATCGGTCGAGCCACGAACGAGGGGACGCGGTTCATGCAGGGCATGCACGTCGACGACGGCGTGGGCGTGCCCTCGGCCACTGCGTCGGCCATCGTTCTGATCGGGATTTTCCTCGCGGGGGTCGCGATCGCGATCTGGAGCTTCGGGCGTAAGCAGTACGCCCTCTCGCGCGTGCAGTGACCGCGCGGTCGCCCTACGGCTCGACCCCCGGCAGGTGAACAGCAGGAGACGATGATGAATCTTCGAAGCGAAGCGATCGCATGGACGAGTGTCGCCCTGCGGTCACGCATGTACGCGGCCGCGCTCGCGGCGCTGGCGTTCGTCGTGACGGCGTCGGGCGCGATGGCGGGCGAGAAGCTCGGCAAGACGCACGAAGACGAGGTCGCGGGCTACTCGATGCGCATTCCCGCCGACTGGGCGTCGGTGCCGATCGAGCCGCTCGAACCGCTCGAGGTCGGTCTGTGGCAGGGAACGAGCCGCCTCGGGATGGATCCGCGCCTCGAGGTGCGCTTCTGGCGGATCGAAAGCACGACCGAGACGGGCGACGCCAACCCTCTCGGCGGTGGAGGGAAGAAGCCCGAGGAACCCGAGAAGCCTCGCGACGATCTTTCGTCGATCGAGCGGGCGCGCCTGGCGAGGATCGCCGCTGCGCCGAAGAACTTCCGCCAGTGGCTCGAGCGCTTCTCGCAGTCCATCGGCTTCAAGCAAGAGAAGGAGTCTCGCGCGCGCTCGAAGGACGGCACGACCGGTGTCCTCATCGAAGGTCAGGCGCAGGGGCAGCTCTTCTACATTGCGTCGTTTAGCAAGGACGGCCGCGAGTACGGCATTCTCTACCGCGCCGACGAGCGCGACTGGAAGGGGGCGGCGCGCGTCTTCCAGGGTTCGATCCGAAGCTTCGAGATTCTCGACTCGGCCGGCGTCACCGAAGACATCAAGGTGCGCAACTGGAGCGGCACCAAAGAGGAAGAACAGCGGCGCGTCAAGGCGCGTGAGGGTCTTCCCGCCGACTGGTATGCGTACGACACCGAGAACTACATCTTCCTGTCGAATGCCGATCCGAAGCTCGTGCGCGATCTCGCCAAGCGAATCGAGACGCTGCGCACCGACTACTTCGAGAAGTTCTTCCCGCCGATCGGCGAGATCACGGCACTGTCGGTCGTTCGCGTTTGCAAGGACCGTGACACGTATCTCGCGTATGGCGCGCCGCCGTCGTCTGCGGGCTACTGGTGGTCGTTGACCGAAGAGCTCGTGTTTTACCAGGATCGCGACAACTTGCGCGGCTCGTTCGAGACGCTGCATCACGAAGCGTTCCACCAGTACATCTACTACGCGCTCGGTGACGTCGCGCCGCACACGTGGTTCAACGAAGGCAACGCGGACTACTTCGCGGGCTCGAAGTTCTCGGGCGGCCGTTTTCGCATCGTTCCGCGACCCGATCGCGCGTCGACGATGAAGGGCTTCATCGCGACCGGTGGCACGATTCCGCTCGCCGAGCTCATCAACATGAGTCAAGCCGAGTACTACGCCAAGGGCGGTTGGGGCTATCCGCACGGTTGGGCGCTGGTTTACTATCTGCGCGAGGAAGCGGGCGGCCGCAATCGTCGCATCCTGCCGACCTACTACGAGACGCTCAAAGCGGCGCTCGTCAACGTGCGCGCGGGCCGTGAGCCGTGGATCGATGAGAACGGCAAGGGAACGCCGCCGCCGTCGTTCGTCGAGAAGCAAGCCGAGAAGGCCGACGAAAAGGAAGACGGCAAGGTCGCCGTGAAGATCCGTCGCAGCGCGCAGCAAGAGGGCGAGGAGAGGGCGCGGCAATACGCGCTCGAGATGGCGTTCGAGGGCGTCGATCTCGATCTTCTCGAGAAGGCTTGGCTCAAGGCGAGTTGATTTCGAAGAGCGACCGAGTCGCGAAGTCGCAAAGCGGGAGGGGAGACGGATGGAATTCGTTCAGGTAGTCAAGCGCTACGATCTCTTCGATCTCTCGTTCCCGCACGGCTTCGTGCCGGCGGACGAAGACGGCGTCGTATCGAAGTATCTCGATCGCATCCGTCGCCACGGCTTCTTCGTCGAGCGGCGCCACGCCGAGCTCGACTCGTCGCTCAAGCAGATCATCCCGTACGCACTCGTCTGCGCGCCGGCGGGCGTGCTCGTCCTGCGCCGCCTGCGCGCGCAAGCCGAGGCACGACTGCACGACAAACTCTCGATCGGAGTCGGCGGCCACATCAACCCGATCGACGGCGCCACCGACATCCTCGAAGCGGGCCTCGCCCGCGAGCTCGACGAAGAGCTGCACCTTCCCGAGACCTGGACGTCGAAAGCCATCGGCATCATCAACGACGAGAGCAACGACGTCGGCTCCGTCCACTTCGGCATCGTCTACCGCGTCGACGTCCCCACCGACGACGTCTCGGTACGCGAAAACGACAAGATGGACGGCACCCTCACCGATCCGTCCGAACTCGCACGTCTCCACGACACGACCCCCGAACGATTCGAGACGTGGTCGGAGCTGATCCTGCGCCACCGCGACGCGGTACTCGCGCCGGCGACGTCGAACACCTGATCGAGCGAGCGGCTGACATCGGGGATCTGTCGGGCCACGCATGGCCGCACGAATCCCATCGCGGGGCAACGACGACTCCGCCTCTGGGGGATGGAACCTGTCTACGTTGAACGCGACCTGCGGCTTCGCCATGCGAGGTCGAGCGCAGCACGCGGACTCAGTCAAGACGGATTGAGCGGGCGGCGTGCCAGCGTGCGTAACTCGATGGACGCGTGGGCGGTGCGTGCTTGAGTAAGTTGAGCCTTTGAGCCGTGTCGATGCTCGAACCTGCTCGTCCCATCGAAGATTTGTCAGCTGGGCGGGCGAATGGTGCGGAGAAACGCTCGATTCATCGATCCGGGATTGATTGTGACAGGAGTATGGTCTGGGGTACGATCCGAAGATTGCCCGACGGAGAGTGTTTCGTTACCGAAACAGAACTCAGATCATTCGAGAGGAGGTGAAGATGGACGCTTCGACACGTTTGGCCCTTTCGGTGCAGCCGAAACGTTGTGTTCGAATCTCGCTCCATGTGCTCGCCTGTGCAATGTTCGCGATGGCCATATCGGGAGTGAGCCATGCGGATGAGATCTCCGAACAGTATCGATTCTTCTCCGATCGAGGGTTCGTCTTCGGTCCGCCCGGTCCGATCGGGGACGTTGGAGACCTGGGTGGTTCACTGTTCATCACGTACTCTGACGAAGACGAGATCACGTACTCGTACGCGTCAAGAATCGTCTACGGGGTCTTCGAGGGCAGGCTGGAGTTTGCAGAAGTCGATGGCGTTGCTGCGACGGGCGATGCGTTCTTCTTCAGGCACCGAAACTACGAAGACATGACGCTGCTCGAGGAGTTTGACGATTTCGCTGGGTTGCAGTCCGGTGACCCGGGGAGCGAATTCTTGATAGAGGAGATCGCCTTCGAAAGAGGCGACGAGGGACTGCTGCAGGTTCCGCTTCTGAAGGGAATAGACAGGACGGGGAAGCCATTCACGCTAGCCAAGCCACTCCGCGGAGCACGAGGTGCGAACTGTACGGCACCAGTCCCCGCCGGGAAATGTAACTGTCCGGTTGGTGGCGGGAGCTGTGGAACCTACCCCAATTGCTCCGTCTGTGCGATGGGATCATGCACGACATCTACGTTCTCTTGCCAAGGAACGTGCGGACATGGAAGCTTCTGCTTCGCACTGCCAGTTCCGACCTGCGAATGCCCGACCACGAGACCAGTGACCTCAGGAGGATGGGTGGTTCTTCTCTCTCTATTGCTTCTTGTGCTGGGAGCCGCAATGGCGACCGGCAGATTGACTGGATGACGTGGATTCAAGGTCACGGTTCACAAGTAGGTGTTCGATTCTCGAGAAGCCCGATGGCAGCGTCGGCAAGTCGCAAACATCCGGATTTCGCGGCGCGTCCTGCGCCGCGAATCGCCACGCGAGGGAGCGCGCAGCGAGAACTGAGTAACGATTCAGTCGATGAGCGGCTGGATTGACGATCGCGGGAAGAGATCAAAGGAGATCGCGATGCCAACAGTCTGCTTCAACCTCGTCGGTCGGCCTGCTTCTCTCTGGCGGCTCGGTCTCCTATCGGTTCTTTTCGTCGGCGTGACTCATGATTCCGCCCGATCGCAGATTTCGTTCGAGTCCCCGTGGACCTACGATGCGGAGGGGATCGTTCGCGAGGCGTTGGTGACCGACATGACGGGTGACGGAATCGATGATTTCGTGACGATTCGGCGACACCGGAGTGTGCGGTTCCCGGCGCGCGTTGTCGTCCATGTCGCGACCGAATCGGAGGGACATGCCGTGGAGGTGACCCGTGCGTTGAGCATCCAGCCGCGCGCCGTTGCTGCCGGCGACTTCAACGAAGATGGGCATCGCGATCTGGTGATTGCAGGGCCCGATCGGATTGAGGTTCTTGTGGGGGATTCGACGGGTGCGCTCGAACTCGTTGGGTCCGTCGCCGGAGTCACCGATCCGACAGAGCTGGTGGCTGGCGATTGGAATCTCGATGACCACCTCGATATCGCGCTGCTCGACGAAGAGGATATGGGACGTTTGGTGTGGACGCTCGGCGATGGGAGCGGTGGATTCTCAGGGCTCAGTGCGGAGCCGCTCGCCGCGAACGGCGTGTTCCTCACCGTTGGACGGTTCGATGATGATGAAGATGCGGATCTCGCGGTCGGTGTCTCCTCGTCCGTCATTGCCTATCGAAGCGTCCGAGGTTTCGGTCTGGAGAAGATGGCGTCGAGTGAGGTGGGGCGGGTCTTCGTTGGAACTGCGCAGTCGATCGACGTCACACTCGATGGGCTCTCGGATCTCGTGGTGCCGACGCTCGGGGGCGTCAGTATTTCGAGCGGCGACGGCAAGGGGCGATTCGAGGAGATCCAGTGGGTCCGTGGTTCTCAGTCTTACGATTCGGCGGTTGTGCTCGACACGGATGGAGACGGAAGCCTCGACCTTGTCGCGGTGAGCGAAGAGTCGGGCTTCTTCGTTCATCTTGGGGAGGGTGGCCGGTTCCGTGAGAACGCTGACCTCGAGACGAGGCTCGTGCGCGGCCAGCCGAATGCGGTCGGTCGGATCCCCATTCACGGTGTGGATCGACTCGGTTTGATCCTGTCGTTTCGCGAGTCGGTCCTCGTCATGAGGTCCGAGAGCTTCGCGCAGCTTCGTTTTCCGCAGGCTTTTGAACAGCCGAACTCCACCGCGGGCCTGCTTTCGGGCGATTTCAATGGTGATGGCTACGATGACTTGATCGTCAATCGAATCAGCGTGAACGGGGATCGCATCTTCGTCTTGCTGAACGATCGTCGCGGCGGTTTCGGCGAGAATCTGGTTCCGGTGGGGCATCGCAATCCATCACGACCGGTCTTGGGGAACCTCGACGGAGACCTGGCATCGGATCTTGCGGTGGTGACGGGAGCGCCGAATTCAGATGTGACTATTCTCCGCGGCGATGGAGCGGGGGGACTACCTGGCGGCGTGCTCGGTCCGATTCGTCGAGGCGACCGGCCACGAGCCGGACGGCATGTCGATCGCCCGCCTCATTTACGACGCATTCAAGGCGGGCTGGCCGGATGTGGTCGCCCTCTACCAGGCCGCCTACGGAGAGGACGGGGCGCTGCCCGCCAAGCCGGCCATGCTGCGCGCCCTGATCCCCAT
>JAUIME010000056.1 GCA_030433195.1 bacterium | reverse complement strand
GGGAGGGCGGCGTGTGAGCCTCGCCCGGATATCGCGATCTCGCCCCCTTCACCGCGACCGGACCCTCGTCGGATGGAGACTCGGCCGTTCGCACTCGCGGGCGACCGGATCGAAGGCGCTCGCGAGCCGATCGTCCTCGCGCTCGTGATACCGACGAAGGCTCGAGACACGCCGGGTCACTCGCCGATCACCGCATCTCGTAGCCGTGCCGTCGCGTGTTCGTAACTGCAGACGAGAGCTCTGGCTCCACCGGCTTACTCGCGAAGCACCGCATTTCATAGCCGTTCCGGTCACGTGCTCGTAACGCAGACGAAAGCTCCAGGCAAACGTCGATCTCTCTCACGTCCGACGAGTAGCGCGCGATTCGGCTGACGAGCGTTCGCTCGCATCACCCGTTCGCGCGGTTCGCCAGCTTTGCTTGGTCCGTTTCGCTTCGCTTGGTCCGTTCGCTTCGCTTGGTCCGTTTCGCTTCGCTTGGCCCGTTTCGCTTCGCTGGGTCCGTTTCGCTTCGCTTGGTCCGTTTCGCTTCGCTTGGTCCGTTCGCCCGGTCGGAGTGCACCGCCGTTCCGCAGCCACACCCAACGAGGGTCCGGTCGCGGTGAAGGGGGCGAGATCGCGATATCCGGGCGAGGCTCACACGCCGCCCTCCCCCACCTGCATGCCCATCCGCCAACATTGCTCGCCCATGCCCCACGGCACCCCCCGAGAGCCGCTGAGCGCCTCGCCCCCTTCACCGCGGCCGGACCCGTCACCGCGCCTGCTGCCCCTCGCAGGCGCAATCGACGACCACCGACCGTTACTGCTTGGGCGGCTGCACTTCCTCGATGATCGCGCCCGCGGTTTCGGAGAGTACGAGGATCGAGAGTGACTCGACGCGGTCGAGGGTCGAGTTGCTGAGCGAGACGTAGTCGAATCGGCCGCGGAGGTCGGTGTAGCCGTCCTTGTAGAAGATCGGGTCTCGGCTGCCGGCGGTCTTTGCGTAGACCTTCACGTAGGTGCGCGGGAGAGGCTTGCCCGTCGATCGCTGGCGGACTTCGAGTTGGCCGTAGTTGGTCATCCAGAAGACGTCGAGGTCGTGGGCGTAGTAGGCGAGGCATCGAGAGATGCCGCCGCCGCGGACTTCGACGATGAGGTTGCCGCTCTTGAACTCGTCGGGGACGTCGACCGTGACGGCCGTTGCGTCGGCAGGGAGCGTCACGGACTGGCTCGAGCGCGGCTTCAGGAACGAGAAGGCGCCCTCGTCGCGGCGAACGAACGGACTCACCGAGAAGAGCAGCTCGACGTCCATCGGGTAGTAGCGCACCTCGCACTGCGCGAGATTGCGGTGGCCGATCTCGATGCGTCCCGAGTCGATCGCCAGGGACAGCGTCGGCTCGGTGCTCGCGAGTCGCTCGGTCTCGCCGGCTTCGGCCTCGCCCGACGCGCCGCCGGTGCGGTTGCCGTCGATCTCGGCGAGTTGATCGCGCATCGCGCGGAACGTGTCGCGCCACGCCTCGACGGGGTGGTCGGCGTAACGTGCCGCGATCTCGCGTGCGGCGCTCGGTTCGTCGCTGAAGAAGTCGAGGTACGCGGTCATCGCGTCGAACTGCAGCTTCATGTCGATCGCGTCGCGCGACACGCGAGCGAACATCGCGAGCGCTTCCTCGATGCGATCCTGAAGCAAGAGGTAATACGCGGCACGCATTCGCAGCTCGTCGTCGAGTCGCGGGAAGTACGTGAGGATCTCGCAGAATCGCGAGTAGGTCACGAAGATGCGCTCGTTCTCGATCGTCGCCTCGGCACCGAGTCGATGCGCCCTTGGCAGGTGCAGCGGACGGTACTCGAGATGACGCAGCCAGCCGCGGGCTTCGGGGTCGACGTCGAGCAGCGGGCTCGCGAGCGCGTGCCCGGCCCGGCGCAGGACGTTCGATTCGAACGAGAGGAACTCGCGGATCGCCGGTTCGGCACGGTGATGCACCGAATACGCCCACAGCACACGCTCGAACTTTCGACGATCGCGCAGAAGATCGAGAGCCGCGTCGAAGAACTCACGATCGCGCATGCGCCAGGCGATACGGCCGAGGTCGAGCCGCTCGACGTTCGCGTTCTCGAGGAACGTGAGCACGGCAGCGGGCTCGGCATTCTGCGAAACCCAGTCCCACGAGGTTTCGTCGACGATCGTCGCCGACTCGACGACGTTCAACGGCATCGCGGCAGCGTAGCCGACGAGCGCCCCGTCCTCGGAGACGTGTACCGGGTAGTGTTCCTTCGTACCGGCGGCGGGGAAGTAGAACGCGTACTCGAGTCGCGTGGTCTCGAACGCGTTCATCGCCACGGTTCGACTCACGGTCTCGAGACTTCCCGCGAGCGGCAGCGCGCCTTCCGGGACCTGCAGCAGCACTTCGAGCACGCGCGCCGACGAGGTCGGATTCGTGAGCACGACTTGGCAACCGTACGCGCGCCCCGCCACGAACTCCTCGCTTAGGAAGCGATCGACGCGGCGGCCATTCTCTTCGCGATGACGATCCGCAACGTCGAACAGGTTCTGTTGCACGAGGATCTCGCCCGCGCCGGTCGCGATCTCGGCGTCTTCGAGCTCGCGTCGGTAGAGCACGAACGGCTCCGTCGAGGTGAGCGTCGCGGTCGTGTCGCCCCTCTCGACGGTGCGCTCTCCGCTCTCGAACGGAAGGTCGAGCAGCGCGATCGCGAGCAGCGCTTCCGTACGCGAGCCCGCCGTCATCGCGAAGTGCGAAGACAGGAACGGACGCTCGCCCTTCGACGCCGCCAGATCGAGCCAGAACGCATTCCAAGGAATCAGATCGGAGTCGTCTTCGCCGGGCGGCAATCGATAGTACTGCGACTCGAGATACTCCTTGGTGTCGTTCGGACGGACGTAGAAGGGCTTCCCGGCGGCACGCTTGTCGTCGTTTGCCGAGGCAGGCGGCGCGAACGCGTTCACACCGGCCTCCTCGGGTGCTTCACTCGAGACCGCATCGAACTCTTCGGCCTCGACTTCGCGCCGCAGCTCGGCGCCCATCCGACCACGGCGACGCTGCGAGAACGCGCCGCCCTGCCCCCCACCGATCCCGATCATCTCGAGACCGTCTTCTTCGTCCGCCGCCGACAACCCGCGGCGCGTCGCCGACTCGAAGAGCTCGAACTGGGCTTGCGGATCGACCGGCCGCAGCGCGACCTGATCGCGAACGTGCCGCAACGTCCGCGCGGCTTCATCGGGAAGCGCCTGCGCGAGCAGGATCCGCTCGGCGACGTTGAGCTCGGCGTAGCGCCAAGCCGTGAGGTACTTCGAGAGATCGCGCTCGAGGACGAAATCGTCCAGGAACGTCGTCTCCATCTTGTTCTCGAGGTACGGGCGCACGACGCCGTCGAAGAACTCCTGATCGCGACGTTTCAAGAAGACGTGCAGCTCGTGGCACGCGTGGTCCGAGTAGCGTTGACGCTTCTCGTCGTCGTCGAGCGACGCCCAGTCGACGAGGAATCGCATCTCGCGCAGGGTCTCGTCGTCCGAAAGCGTGACGAGCAGATCGAAGACCCGCTCGAGCGTACCGTACGCTTCGAACTCGTCGTCGGTCGTGCGTCCGAGCGCGACGGACTCGCCGGCGCGAACGATCTCCACCGTCTTGCGAAGCACCGCGTGCCGCGACGGCGCGATGCCGTTGGCGAGTCGCAGGTCGCGCGCGTCGAGTTCGGCGGCCGGAAGCCCGATCGACTTCGAGACCGTCTCGAATCCGTCGACAGCGATGGCGACGATTTGTTGATGCTCGTCGAGCCCCGCGAGGTCGACTTCGATCGAGCCGTCGTCGCCGGGTCGTTGGTTCGCGAGCAGCAGTGAGCCGTTCGGCAGAAAATCGAGGTTCGCGAAGAGGCCCGCCTCTTCGCTCCGTTCGCGTTGCCGCTTCTTCTCGGCGGCCTTGCCTCCATGGGCGGTTCCGGATCGCCCGCCGAACCGGCCGCCTGCGCCGCCTCCCGCGGCGAACGTGTCGCCCGCGTCTTCGAAGGCCCAAGGATTCAGCAGCAGGCCTGGGCGTTCGAGCATGTTCCCCGGGAACTTCCGCGCGTAGCGGCGTTCGAGGATATAGCGATACTCGTCGCTGATGGCGCGACCCGATTGGAAATCCGACGCGGGAAACTCGATGCGTCCGCTCCGCGGTTGAGGTTCACGATCGAGCTCGAGGTGACGGTGTGGATCGTACGCGGCGTCGAACCGCGTCGCGACGAGGTGCACGCGCGTCGAAGGCGTGGCATTCGCGATCGAGACCCGCAAGCGATCGCCCTCGCGCTCGAGGGCGCGAATTTGCAGGCGCTGCGTATCGCTTCGCTCGAGGTAGCGTGCATCGGTCAAGATCCAATCGCCGTGCTCCTCGCCGTCGCCGATCGCGATACGCGTCGACTCGCCGGTAACGCTTCGCAACTCGTAGTCTCCTGCATCGAGATCTGCCAGGCGGACGAAGCCGTCGGCGACCGTCATTCGATCCCGACGACTCTCGTAGTACGCGTTTCCACGAAGCTCCAACACGGACAGATCGTCGGCAGAGCCTTCGTAGGGCAACCGGATCGTCGCGTCGACCGCGGCCGTCAGCCGCGCCGGCCAGCTCGATCCGGCGTTCGTCGGATACCAAGTGAACGTTCCGCTCGGCATGGCGGCCGTGACGCTGACGATCCCCGACAGGTCGCCGAGCTCGATGCGCCCCGTGGCGGATGTCTCGAGCTGCGCGCGGCGCTCGAAGGTGAAATCGCGGTGCGCGAACGACAGGTTCACGGAGACGCGCGGCTGCGGCTCGCCGTTCTTTCCGAGCACGTCGAGAAACCATCCATCGGAGGTCTTGCCGAACGATGGCGCTTCGGTCGTGTGCGTTCTGTCGATCGCGTTGAGCGTGAACGTCGCCGCGTCGGAGACGAGGTCTTGGTCGTCACCGCGGCTCGTCACCTCGACGGTCGCCTCGATGTGCACCGAAAGCCACACGAGTCGATCGGGAACCGTGATCTCGTGGATCGACTCGCGATCGTCGAAGACCTCGAAGTCACGTACTTCGGTTCGCGATTCGATCCCGTCGAGATCGCGCGACTGCACGACGAGCGTGACCTCGTCGAGTCGCTCCACCGGGACCGCGGTATCGTGCATCGTGAGCTGTGGGCGAACGACGATCTCGGCCGTGCCCCCGGCTCGCAGCGCCTCGCGATCGACGTACACGGGTGCCGTAAGTCGATAGACCTCGTTGCGATGCCAGAAGTGACCGAGCGACGTGCTCGATCCCTGACGAAGCAGGATCTTCTGACGATCAGGCTTGTTCGTGAACGGGATGACGATCGTCCCGTCCTCGGTTGGCGGGTACTCGAACCCGTCGAGCCAGATCGACGCGCCCTTCGCGGGGCGATTGCGCTCGTCGAAGATCCGGAACGCGTGACCGAACGCAGTGACCGACTCGACCGCGTGCAGTCCGCCCTTTCGGATGACGGCGCGGCTGTTGATGCCATTGCCGATCAGGTCGACGACGAACAATCCGGACCCCGGAGGCGTCTCGATCTCGAACGTGCGACGCACGCGGCGGGTCGGCGGCTCGTCATAGCGGATCGACGTCTCTTCGGTCGCCACGAGCCCGTCGAGCTCGAGCGTCGAGTCGATCGGCGTGTCGTGTCGCTTGTAGTAGTTGAACGCGTCGATCTCGAAGACCTTCACGAACAACTGCGGTACGTTCTTCACGTCGACTTCGAGCACGACTTGCTCGTCGCTCGCGAAGTGCGTCCGCTGCGTCGCCGCGAACGACAGCTCGACACGATCGCGGAGCTCCTCGAACGCCGCCGGATCGTCGAGCAACGAGTACCATCGCTCGGGATCACCGACTCCCGCGAGAACCTTGGCTTCGACGAAGAGTCGTCGCACGACGTCGTCGCGAACGAACTCGGCGAACGCCTCGAACGAGTCCTCGGTGACGAAGAAGTGCTGGAGGTAGCTCTCGACGAGCTCACGATCGTCGTGAATCACCGGGAGTGCGGTCGGCTGATTGCCGCCGAGCGAGAAGACCGCACCGCGGACGTCACGACGTCGCAAGAAGTCGGGATTCACATACGGGACTTGCCGCGGCAGCGCGAGGTATTGCAGGAAGCGGTCCCGATTCCACTCGCCCGCGGCGCGATCGTGCGCCAGGCGATGGTACAGCACGTGGGCACGCAGCGGATGAAACGCGGGCGACAGGGTCCGCACGAAGTTCCAGAGTCGATTCAGATAGGCGAGGCGGTCGGCCGGGTCGCTCTCGATCGCTTCGTCGGGCGCCGGGCTCAATCGCGCGCAGTAGGTCGCGACGAACGTCGAGTCGTCGAGCAACGACGGGCGACGCTCGAGGCATTCGTCGAGCTGCGAGAGCAGGAGCTTCCCGTGGATCGGCAAGCGACCGAAATGACCACCGGTCGCCGAGTGCGCGAGGTCGGCCACGACCAGTCGCGCGAGATTCGGGACGTCGGGATTCTCGAGTCGCATCAGGAATTCGTGCCGCGTATCGGCGTCGAGGTCACGGCGAGCGAACCATCGGAACGCCGACGTCGAGAAGCGCTGCGTCCGATTCCCGCTCAGCGCCTGCTCGATCCATGCCTCACGCGCGAGAACCTTGGAATCGAGCGAGCTCGGCAATCGCGTCGTCGACTCGGCGTCGCGTTGATGACGAAACGACAGGCCGAGTTCGCGACGCAAGAACTCGAGCGTCGCGGCGGGATCGCGCCCGTACGACAGCAGCGCCTGCCGCAATCGCATTTCGTCGAAGCGCGACGTCTCGCCGAAGCGCGCCTTCCACGCTCCCAACAACGCATCCGCGCGTTCGAGATCGCGCTCGTTCTGCGCATGCAGCGTGCTGTAGTAGTAGTAGTCCGAGGTGCCGGGAATGAGCTCCTCGAGCGCGGCCTCGCGATCCGTCGCGAGCGCGAACCGCTCGGCGAACCCGGGCTCGCCTGCTCGCGCCTCACGCGTGGAACCGGCCGCGAACGCACTCACGATCACGAAGAGGATCGCGGATAGCAGCGCGCGGTCGCAGGCTTTCAGGTCATGACTCGGCCGGGGTCGACGCATGGGATTTCGCTCCTCGGTTCTTCCATCGCACTTGGCGACAGCGGGAATGTCGGTACGACGCCGCCCCTTTGCGGCGCCCTCCCTCGAACGACGGAACGACCCGTTCGGATCACGCAAAAACGAAATCCGTGGCATCGGACGCGAAGTCGGCGCCCGGGAGGATCAGCCGTCGAGACGCACTCGGACGCTCCGCGCGCGAGGGAGTTCCCGTGTTTTTCGGCATTCCGAGCCCCGAATCCTGACCGTCTGCGTCAAGGTCGCGAGGAGCCCGGGAAGGCTCCGGGATGTCGGGCCGCAAGGGCGACGTCATGCGGGAACGACCGCAGAGGCAACCGGCTCAGAGCAGACCGACAGACCAGGTCAGAGGACTGAGCTCAGCAGACCGGGTCATCAGAGTACGTCAGGGGATCCGATCAGCTCGACTCGTCCGGGCCCGGTCCCGTGCGCGGCGCCTCGGCCGCGAACGCGCGCTCGAGCTGCAAGAGTCGGGCTTCGACCGCGTCCGACTCGTACTCGGCGTAGGCGCGTCTTAGGTAGTGCAGAATGCTGCGGCATTCGCGGAAGTTGCCGTGGTTCCAGCGTGACATGGCGGCGTTGTAGTAGCACTCGGCCGCAATGGTGCGGAACTCCTCCTCTTGATGCGACTCGAGGTAGTCCGCGGCTTGGCGATAGAAAACGCCCGCCGAATCCCAATCGCGAAGGTCGAACGCGAGGGCCGCGCGCCGCACCATCTCACGGCTGTGTACGGCGATCTCGGCGCGGTGCGCTCGGTCCCGCAGCTCGCGGAGCTCGGTCGCACGATACTGCGGCGCCCGGCGGATCAGGTGCGTGAGCACTTCCTTCGCGCGCGCGTACCGCTGTTCGTTGTACTCGCACATCGCTTCGCGCACGTACATCTCGGCCGTCGTGTCGTCGATCGTGTTGCGGAACGCGGCGAGTCGCTTCGAACGTGCGTAGCGGAACACTTCGGCCGCATCTTCCCAACGACGGTGCTCGAACGCGATGCGCCCGTTCTCGGCTACGAACTGCGTGTACAGATCCCAGCGTTGCTCGATCGAGATCGCGTGTCGATCGAGCGCCGACTTCTCGAAGTTGAGCTCCGTTTCGGCCTCGGGCACGGCACCCTGCTTCCAGAGCAAGAGCGCGCGCGTCGCGATCGCGTGATTGTAGGCGAGAACGATCGGCACCCACCGATCGTCTTCGATCGCGGTATCGACTTCGTGTAACGCCTGCGTCCGCTCGATCTGCCGACCGATCGCTTCGCGGACACTCGTTTCGTCTTGCAGCAGGATCGACTCCTCGATCGCCGCACGATCACCGTGACAAGCACGGACGGTCATGCGGAACAGAATCGCCTGCGCCTCGTTGCAAATGGACTCGTCGAGCCCTTCGAGCTCGGACAAGCGCGTGCAGATCCGACGCGTGAGCGCCTCGTCTCCCACCTGCGCCTTGCGTCTCGCGAGATCGACCAGCGCCTGGATGTCGCCCGCGCCGAGGGTCGACGCGTGCGCCCCGTTAAGCGCCGCTGCGGGATCCGCACCTCCGGGAGACACGGGAACGTCGCGCCCGACGACATCGGCACCCGCCGCCGCCATCGTCCGCGCGCCGTCACCCTCGAACTGCCACTCGAAGTCGAAGTCCTCGCGATCGTGGGGAACGTCATCGGACGACTCGGGCGCGTGCTCGCCGTCGTGTGCGTGCTCGGTCGCTTCCTGCGCGTGCGCTCGGTCGGTTTCGTACTCGTCCGCCTCGGCATGCGCGTACTCGTGTTCGTGCTCGATCTCGAGTTCGTGCGATGCGTCCTCTTCGAAGTCGTCACTCGTGTCGTACTCCTCCGAATCGAACTCGGCGTGCACGCCTTCGTCGTCGGCGACTTCGTACGCAATGTCGAAATCGATCGAGTAGTCGCCTTCCGGCTCGTTCTCGAAATCCAGATCCTCGAACTCTTCGTCCACGGATTCGTGAACTTCCGCGGGCGTTCCCCGTCGAACGGGGAACCGCGATGCGACCGCGCCCTGAAATCGCTCGGCAATGAAGCGGAGGAAGTTCTGCAAGAAGTTGAAGGGCAACCGGCGCAGATCGGTCTTCAGAGTCATCGATATCCCCACGATGCTGGATCCGAAGCTTGTCAGGGGCAAATCAGGCGGCACGAGCCGGTGTCCGTTTATCGAGATCCGCGTCGAGAGTCTTGAGGCTCATTCGCGCCGAAACGGGCCGCTCGCGCCTCCGACACGACCGAAACGCGCGGACCGAAACGCGGAACTCGATGCGCGCGACGCGCGTGCGTGATCGACCGAGAAACGACGGATTCGTCGAAGAATTCGCGAGTTTTCTCGGCGTCAGTCGCGGGCGGTCTCGGAGTGTCCGAAATCCCGCCAACGCACGAAGCCCTCGATTGCCTGATATTCCGGCAGTCCGAGTCGGTCGTACAGTTCGGCCGTTGCGCGGTTGCGGGCTTCGGCGCGCTGCCAGAACTCGCGTTGGTCGGATCCGGGGAACAACGCGCGGTCCTTCTGAGACTCGTGCTTGAAGATCGCCATGCGCTTTCGCAAGACTTCGTCGGGGCTCAACGGCACGGCCATCTCGATCTCGTGCGGCTCCCATTCTTGCCAGGCGCCGCGGTACAGCCACACGTTGCAATCGCTCATCCAATCGCGATCGCGCAGTCGCCGCAGCACTTCGAGGATCGCGTCGAGGCACACGCGGTGCGTCCCGTGCGGATCGGCAAGATCCCCCGCGGCGTAGATCTGGTGCGGCCGCACGCGATCGAGCAGCTCGACGAGGATCGCGTAGTCGTCCTCGCCGACTGCGTTCTTCTTGACCTTGCCCGTTTCGTAGAACGGCAGATCGAGGAAGCAGATCCGTTCGAGCGCCACGCCCGACGCGGCGGCAGCGGCGCGCGCTTCGGTGCGGCGGACGAGACCCTTGAGCGTTCGCACCGACGCGAGATCCGATTGCCCAGGCACCTTTGTAGCCACGAACTCGCGCACTTCGCGAAGAAGACGCTCCGCGTCGCCGCTGTCCTCGTGCAGGCCGAACGCGCGACACGCCTCGACCAAGAAGTCCGCGTGACGCACGGCATCGTCGTCCCAAACCGCGATGTTGCCCGACGTCTGATAGGCGACGTGCACGTCGTGCCCCTGATCGCACAACCGAATCAACGTTCCGCCCATCGAGATCACGTCGTCGTCGGGATGCGGACTGAACACGACCACGCGCTTGGGAACGACGTCGGGCGATCCGTCCTCGCGCGGGCGCCCGGGCTTGCCGCCCGGCCATCCGTTGATCGTCCGCTGCAGCGATTTGAAGACCTCGATGTTGATGTCGTACGCCGAGCCGCGCGCCGCGAGCAGATCGCCGAGATCGTGGTCCTTGTAGTCCTCGTCCGTGAGCTTCAAGATCGCCTTGTCGACCTCACGTGCGAGCCACACCACCGCGCGCTTGGTCATCGGCCCGTCCCACGAGATCGCGCCGCGCGTCTCGGGCTTGCGCCACGGAGTCTTGAAGCGCGTGAGCTCGGCCGCCGCTTGCGGATCGAGCAGAAACTCGACGTCGCGGTGTTCGCGCAGGAAGCTCGCCGCGAGCGCGGGCGTGACCTCGCCCTCGAGCGCGCGCTGCACGATCGATGCCTTGTGCTCGCCGAACGCGAGCAGCAGGATGCGACGTGCTTCGAGGATCGTGCCGACGCCCATGGTCACGGCATTGCGCGGCACGTTCCACTCGCCGAAGAAATCACTCGCGGCGTCGAGGCGCGTCGATTTGTCGAGAGTGATGAGTCGTGTGCGCGTCTCGCGACCCGAGCCGGGCTCGTTGAAGCCGATGTGCCCCGTACGTCCGATCCCGAGCAGCTGCAGGTCGATGCCGCCCGCCTCGCGAATGAGATCCTCGTAGCGCTCGCAGGTCTCACGCACGTCGTCGAGCGCGACGGCACCGTCGACGAGGTGGACCGACTTCGGATCGATGTCGACGTGGTCGAGCAACTGCGCGCCGAGGTAGCGGCGATAGCACTGGCGCGCATCGCGCTCCATCGGCCAGTACTCGTCGAGGTTGAAGACGACCACGTTCGCGAACGACAGGCCTTCCTCTTGGTGCATGCGCACGAGCTCGGCGTAGAGCCGCTTGGGAGTCGAGCCCGTCGCGAGCCCGAGCACCGCGGGTCGACCGGCTTTTTGGCGCTCGCGGACGAGCGTCGCGATCTCGAACGCGGCCCGCACGCTCGCCTCGTCGCTCGAGGCGAACACGGTGACGGCGATGCCGTCGACGCCGGCATCGACAGGCGCGTCGATCGAAGAAGACGCCTGCAGACCGGAACCGGATGCGTTCGGTGAGGATTCGGCCATCGCGATACGGTACCACGACCGGTCGCGAATCTCGTCCGTTCGAAGCGAAACTGGTACGGTCCCCGCGACGAGCCCGCGCGGGCCGTCGCCGGACTCACGCCACCGGTTCGCGGTGGCCGCATCCCGCGGATCGGCGCCAGCAGCTAGCCGATCCCGAGCCGCACGAAGGACCTACCGAATCATGGCGAACGACGCGAAGGGCGGCGCCTCGAGCCGCGCTTACGAATCGAAGGCGTTGGCGATGGCGCTGACCCGCGATGCCGGGCTCATGGAGCAGTACAAGGATGCGGCCGAAGAGGGCCTCGTCCGCGCGGTCCGCATCGACAACCAGAACTACACGGCCGTCGACGACGCCGGCGTGAACGCGAAGATCCGCAGCGTCGATCCGAAGCTGCGTTCGCGCGCTATCGATCCGCCGTCGGCGTGATCGAGGGCGTCGGGGTCGTGGCGTCGTGCTGCGGCGTCGCGTCGGCGGACACGCCCGCGGCGATCGCCTGAGGACGAGCTTCGACCGCTGCCGAGGCCGAGCGAGACGCCTCCCCGCCGCACACGACCGTCTCGGCCGCCACGAGCGCCGCGAGCAGGCCCGCGGTGAGGATCAGACGTCGTACGAGTTTCATGAGACGAACTCCGTCGGGCAACATCGCCCGCGCCCCAGGAGAGCGCAAAGTGCGTTCCAAGCTCGCGACCGCACACCCACCAAGCCATAAGATCAAACAAATAAATAGCTTACAAGGATCGCCACCGAGTGACCCACGCAGGCTCGCACGACCGATGTCGAACCACCTCGACGCGGCGTCGAGCCGAATCGACGCCGCCGCTCGCCGCCGGCCGGCTCCGCGGCGGGGATGCCCGAAATCGCGTTGATCGGTCTCGGGAGGGTTTGCTATGTTCGTCGGCTCGACTGAGCGCCCGGCCGGTTCCGGGCGGTATCCCGTCGGCGGGCCGATCCCGCCGTCAGCATCGACAGTAGGCAGCCCGATCGCGGGCGTAGCGGAGTCCCATGGCAAAGACATCCAAGATCGAACGTGAGCAGCGTCTTCGGAACACCGTCGCGAAGTACGCCAAGCGCCGCGCCGAGTTGAAGGCGCTCGCCAGCAACCTCGACAAGTCCGAAGAAGAGCGCTTCGAAGCGCGTCTCGCGCTGCAGAAGCTCCCGCGCGACGCCAACCCGAACCGCATCACCAACCGCTGCAGCCTCACGGGCCGCCCGCGCGCGTACTACCGCAAGTTCGGCATCTGCCGAATCGTCTTCCGCGATCTCTCGCACCGCGGCGAGATCCCAGGCGTCAAGAAGGCGAGCTGGTAGTCGCTCGGCCGTCGCACCCGCGGCGGCCGCACGACCCGCCCCGGCACATGTAACCCGACGCGCTCCCGCGCATCCGACAGGATGCAACGGGACGAATGTCCACGAGCACCCATCACGGGAAGCGATCCTCGGATCGGTTCCCGTTTTCTATGGAGTGTCGCCCCCACGGGACACGCTCACGGAATCGAACCGATCGAGCCGACGCTCGACCGCGTTCGTCCCGTTTCGGACAGAACACTGCAGGAGCGCTGCCATGATCACCCCGCGACGTTCGGCCGAGCGCGGTCACGCCGACCACGGTTGGCTCGACACCTACCACACGTTCTCGTTCGCCGACTACCACGACCCCGCGCACATGGGCTTCAGCCTCCTGCGCGTGATCAACCAAGACAAGGTCGCTCCCGGCGCGGGATTTCCGACGCATCCCCATCGCAACATGGAGATCGTGACCTACGTCTACAACGGGGCCCTCGCGCATGAGGACAGCATGGGCAACGGCTCCACGATGCGAGCCGGCGAAGTCCAACTCATGTCCGCGGGCAAGGGCGTCACGCACAGCGAGTTCAACGCGAGCGACGACGAGACGCTCGAACTGCTGCAGATGTGGGTGCACCCCACGACCAACGGCACGGCGCCTCGCTACGAACAACGCGACTTCGGCACCCACGAGCGACAAGGGAAGTGGACGCTCGCCGTCGCGCCGAACGGCAACGCCGGAGCGCTGACGATCGGCACCGACGCGAGGCTCTGGCTCGGCCTGTTCGACGCCGGCGAGAGCGACACGCTCGCACTCGACGACGGTCGCG
>JAUIME010000807.1 GCA_030433195.1 bacterium | reverse complement strand
TCGACGTCGTCGGTGCACGTGCCACCGAGAAGGGTCTCGAGTTCGCCGTGTGGACCGATCCGCGGTGCCCGACCGAAGTGTTGGGCGATCCGGGACGGATCCGCCAGATCCTCGTGAATCTCGCCGGCAACGCGATCAAGTTCACCGAACGAGGCGACATCGAGATGCGTCTCGACGTGCTCGGTGAAGACGACAACGCCGTCCGCCTTCGGTTCTCCGTGCGCGATACCGGCATCGGGATCCCGGCGGAGCACATGAACCGACTCTTCCAATCGTTCTCCCAGGTGGACGCGTCCCGTACCCGCAAGTATGGCGGCACCGGGCTCGGCCTCGCCATCTCGAAGCTCCTCACGGAATCGATGGGTGGCGAGATCGGCGTCGAAAGTGACGTCGGCGTCGGCTCGACCTTCTGGTTCACGCTGACGATGAACAAGCGCCGAGACGGCGCGCAAGAGACGTCGAAGACGCTTGTCGGACGGCGCTTCCTCGTCGTCGACGACAGCGAGACCGCTCGTCGAATCGTGCGCGAGACGCTCCGTGCATGGGGCTGCCGCACCGACGAGGTAGCGACCTCGAGCGAAGCGCTCGCGATGGTTCGGAGCGCCCACGCCTCGGACCCGATCGACGCCGCGCTGATCGACTACCGGCTCGACGGCGAAAGCGGCTTGGACCTCGGCAAGGCACTTTCGGAAGACCCCGCTGCCGCTGGAATCGATCTCGTCATGATCACGGCGTTCGGCGAGGCCCTCTCCTTCAGCAAGCTCGAGGCCGCGGGATTCGCACAGGTTCTTCGCAAGCCGCTGCGTGCACGCGCGCTGCAGGCCCTTCTCGAGGAACTCGTGCAAGAGCGCGCCGAGAACGCGGAACCTCGCATGGTGCAAGGCTCCCCGGAGGAAGAGGCCGAAGATCCGGTCGACTTCGATTTCGCGAGCCTTCATGTCTTGCTCGCGGAGGACAACCTCGTGAACCAGCGTCTCGCCGTACGACTGCTCGAGAAGATCGGCGTCCGTGTGGACCTGGTCGAGACCGGGCGCGCCGCCGTCGAGGCGGTTCGAACCGGCACCTATGACGTCGTTCTGATGGACTGCGAGATGGATGACCTCGACGGCTTCGGAGCGACCCGTGAGATTCGCGCGGCGGAAGAGAGTCGCGACGATTCGCGTCACCTTCCGATCATCGCGATGACCGCCGGCAGCGAACTGGGAGACCGCGAAACCTGCTTGCGAGCGGGTATGGACGACTTCCTGGCCAAACCCGTCGAGCCGACTTCGCTCGCCGCGGCGCTCGCCCGCTGGGGGAGCCACGAACGGACCGAGCGATGAGTGACCAACGAACGACTTCCCCCGATTTCGGTTTCACGCGGCCGAGCGCCATTCGCTTAGCGATCGCTTGGATCGTGTGTGTGCTCGCCGCTCCGGTCGCGTTCGCGAGGCAGGGAGTCGAAGACATCCCGATCCCGTCCGCGGCCGCTCAGGCGGAGATGACGATGCCGCTCGTTCGGAGCTTTCCGAACGACGTCACCAAAGGCGGGTCGCAGGTGTGGGCCTTCGGCCAGGACTCGCGCGGTGTCCTCTTCGCGGCGAGTAACGACATCATCCTCGAGTACGACGGAAACAAGTGGCGTCGCCATGCGATTCCGAACAAGCAGAACGCCCAAGCGCTGGTCGTCGACCGAGACGACCGAGTCTACGTCGCGGCCACCGGTTACTTCGGCTATCTCGAACCCGACGAGCGAGGCGAGCTGCGCTTCGTTTCGCTGACCGAGAAGCTCGAGGAAGACCATCGGCGTCTGTCCCGGCTGATCGGACTGTATGCGCGCGAGGACGGGATCTACCTCGTCACGCACCCGCGCATCTTCCGCTATTCCCGCGACGGCGGTCATGTCGAGGTCATCGAGGCTCCGCCCGAATCGGGCTTCGCGACCGCGCAACAGCTCGGCGAAACGCTACTCGTACAAGAATGGGCGACCGGGCTGCACATCGTCGAAGACGGATCCTTGCGGGTTTGGTCCGACGCGGACCCGTTCCGTGAGTTCGCGATCGTGGGGCTCGCACCCTCGCCCGAGACCGACACTCCGATCGAGTCGTTCGATCCGGATACGGACGGCATGCGCGTTCTTCTTTCCGACCGCTCGATGTACGACTGTCGCGACGGAGAGGCGACGAAGATCGAATCCGCGTTCGAAGACCTCGAGACCGAGTACATCGTCGACCAGACCGCGTACTACGCCGGGCGGTTCTACTGCATCAACAACAACGACGAGCGACTCTTCGTCATCGATCGCGAGGGCGAACTGCTCTACGCCTTCGACGAAACCACGGGTCTCGAGCTGGGCGCGGCGCTCGCGGCGTTCGTCGATCGCGAGGAGTTCCTCTGGATCGGGACCAACAACGGGCTGACACGCATCGCCGTGCATCATCCGCTGACGACGGTCGACATGCGTGCCGGGCTCGCGGGTGTGCACACGCTCACATGGTACGAGAGCAAGCTGTACGTCTC
>JAUIME010000806.1 GCA_030433195.1 bacterium | reverse complement strand
CCGAGACTCTGCCCCGCGCCGTCGTCCGGGCAGCGTAAGCTCGCGCGACGCGGGCTACGCCTTCGGCTTGCGGTAGGACGGGTTGTCGGCCCAGCTCGTGAAGACTCCGGCGCGGGCGTAGGCCTTCGCGTATTCGACGTAGTACCGGCTGCGCTCGCGCACGAAAGTGAGCTCGTCGTCTGTGAGGTCGCGCTTGACCTTTGCGGGACTCCCCATGAGGAGCACACCCGGCGGAAACTCCTTGCGCTCCGTCACGATCGATCCGGCCGCCACGATCGTGTCGTCGCTGACCACTGCCCCGTCGAGAACCGCGCACTGCATCCCGAGCATCACCCGATTGCCGATCGTGCAGCCGTGCGTGATCGCGGCGTGGCCGTAGGTCACATCATCACCCACCGTCAGCGCGTACTTCTTGTAGAGCGTGTGCAGGATGCAGCCGTCTTGGACGTTGGTCCGCGCGCCGATCCGGATCGCGTTCACGTCGCCGCGGATCGCGGCATGGAACCACACCGAGCACTCCTCGCCGAACTCGACGTCGCCGTTGATCCTCGCGCTCGTGTCGACATAGCAACTGTCGGGAATGCGCGGATCGCGCAAGAGATGCGGTAGCTCGACCGGCCCTTCCATCGCGTCGTGTCCTCCGAAGTCGTTCGCACGGGTTGCGTCGTTGCCGCGCGCTACGCAAGCCGGGCGGCGGTTCGACAGCCTATCACCTCCCGGTTTGATGCGCGGTCGCGGATCGATCTGCGATGGTTTCTCATTCCGATCGATTTCGACACGGCGGCGCGTACCGGGCCCATCCGACACAAAGCACACCTCGAGCATCACTTACGACTTGCCGCACGACATTGGCATCCCTCTTGCCCTCTTCGCGATTCGATCGACGCCACAGCGCGATCACCCACGGCTAGAGACATCCGACGCAAATCCGGAATCAGAAGGGGAAGCATCATGAAGAACACTCTCTCGAGGACGTTCGTCCTCCTCACCCTCGTTCTCGCGACCGCGACCGTCAGCTTCGCGCAGCAGCGCGACCTCTCGAGCGCGGACGGCATCTACGAACGACGCTGGACGATCCTTCACGATCACGTCGACCGCCCGAGCCCCGACCCGATGTCGGCGCACGACGGGACGCGCTGCTGGGGACGCGCGACGTTCGCTCTCGCGGCGTACGCCACGAACCGCGAGACGGCGCTCGCCGACACGTACGTCGTCGAGCTCGCCGACGAGTTCCCGATTCCGCTCGACTCGTCGATGGACTTCCCGATGAAGTTCCCCCTGCCGCTGCTGATGCGCGCCTACCTCGACCGCACGATGGGCACGCGCATGAGCGACGAAGCTCGCGCCGCCGTCGAAGAGATGATGTGGCGCTACATCGACCGCCGCAGCCTCAAGAGTGACGCACACCCGTACGTCGCCGAGAAGGCTTGGGTGATCAAGGACAGCGAGAACCTCGACATCATGCATCGCTCCACGTGTCTGCTCGCCGCCCAAGCGTTGAAGGACCATCCCGACTACGCCGGCGCCGAGCTTCACGACGGCTTCACGATCACCAACCACTACACGGCCTGGACCGCGAACATGAAAGAGATGATCCGCCAGCGCGCCATGCACGGCATCTCGGTCGAGGTCGCTTCGCCGACCTACGCGAAGTACACGCTGCACTCGTTCAACAACGTCGCGGACTTCGCCGAATCGACGATCCTGCGCGGCCTCGCCGCCGACTTCGTGACGCTCTACTGGGCCGATACGGCGCAGGACTTCGTGAAGGCGACCGGTATCCGCGGCGGCGCCCAGACGCGCACCTACAAGGACAAGTACCTGACGCGTGGCGGCTACGACGGCCTGCGCAGCGCGGCGTGGATGTTCGGCTGGCACGACGCCGCGCCGGGCGGAACGCACCCGATGACGGTCGGCCTCGCCGCGAGCCGCTACCGCATGCCCGGCATGCTCCGCGCCATCGCGATCGCCGACAAGAAGCCCTACCAGTACACCTCGCGCCGCTACGGCATGGGATCCCGCACGCCGACGCCCGGAGGTTACGAGTACACGATGACGTTCGACGCCGGATCCGATGCCAACATCGTCCGCGACAGCTTCGTCACGCCCCACTTCGTCATGGGCACGATGACCGTGGACGCAGGCCGCGACCATACGCATCTGAACGGGCAGAATCGATTCATGGGCGCCATGTTCGCCACGCACCTCGACGCTCGCATCGCCGTCCTCGGTCGCGCCCAAACGAACTCGGACGGCTCGCGAGGCCGCACGGGCTACTTCGAAACGCAGGGCCTTCTCAGCGACAACTGCATGGTCGTGGGACGCGAGCCGAACGCGAAGTACAGCGTCGGTACCGACATCTACCTCTCGCACGCCGGTGACCTGTTCGCCAACTTCACGACGGGGAGCCTCGAGGACGACGGCTGGTTCTTCACCCGCACGGGCGACTCCTTCATCGCGATCCAGGTCGCGGGCAAGGCCCTCGACGGTGAGCTCTTCGAGATC
>JAUIME010000055.1 GCA_030433195.1 bacterium | reverse complement strand
CATCGGCTTCGACCCGATCGAAGCCCAGAAAGCGGCCTTGCGCAAGACGGACCGAAGCGCCGCGGATGCGTCCCCAATCGCGGTCTCCAAGCAATCCAAGAACCAAACGAGCCATCGGGTCACGTCGAGACTCGAACGCTGCGCGGACTCGAGTTGCAGGTAGTACTCCTTGCGCCGCTTCGCGATTCCGGACGACATGCTGTAATAACGATGCTTCGTCGCGTCCGCACGACTCAAGACCAATTCCGAAATGGCCCTTGCGATTCTCCCGTTGCCGTCTTCGAACGGGTGGATCGTCAGGAACCAGAGGTGCGCGAGCGCCGCTCGTACGACAGGATCGAGCGGCCCCGAAGACTCGAACCAATCGAGGAATCGTGCCATCTCGGAGTCGATGCGATCCGCCGCGGGCGCTTCGAAGTGGACGCGTTCGCGCCCCACAGGTCCCGACACGACCTGCATCGGCCCGTCCGAATCATCCCGCCAGCCGCCCGTCACGATCCGTCGCATTCCGCTCCGCCCCGTGGGAAACAGCGCGGCGTGCCATGCGAACAATCGCTCGGCAGTGAGTGGTTCGTCGATCCCGCGCGTCGCATCGAGCATCATCTCGACGACGCCCTCGACGTAGCGGCTCGGTTCCGGCAGCCCCGCCGTATCGAGACCGAGCTTTCTCGCGATGGACGAGCGAACCTCATCCGTTCGAAGGTGCTCCCCCTCGATCGCCGAGGATTGGACGACCTCGTGCGTCAGCGCGACCAACCCGGCCTCGGAACGATGCTCGAATCCGAGCGACTCGAGCCTCCCGAGGTGACGCCCTTGCTCGTGGCGCACGCTTGCTAGCGGCATGGAGACGTCGGCGGCGTCCCACGTAAAGTCTGGCCAGTTCGGGAGTTCATGGATAAAGGGCACTTTTCACCGCTCTTTCTGCGGTGATTATACACCGACATCCATCACCTCGCTAGCGAATCACCGCATCCGATGCGGCGATTATAGCCCGAATCACCGCACCGCACCGCACCGCTTCGCCGCCGCGGCAGCGGCAGCGGCAGCGGCAGCTCCCCGCCGGACTCCGTGCCCGCGGGCTCCCCACCGCGGGAAACGCTCCCCCAGAGTAGAGACGGGCGAGCCCGCTTCGAAAAGCGGACCCGCCCGTCGCGAATCGGAAATCGTCTCACCGCGTGGAGTGCAGTTCGCTCAGAAAACGCGGATCAGAATCCCGTTGGTGACGCTGAACGGCAAGTTGCCCTGCGTGCAGGCATCCGGCACGAGGCCTTGAATCGTCACGCTCATCGGCGCGCCGAAGCCGGACGGCAGCGAGTAGAACTCGAGCGTTCCGCCATCGGGGACCGAAGGAGGCGACACCGGAGCGTTGTGCGCGCCGGCCTTGCCGTTGAATCCGATCGAGTTGAAGATGAGGTCGGCCGGCCGCGTCTCGACGAGCTTCGGACCGAAGCACATCGCACCGAGGTTCTTCGGCAGCATGACGACGTCACCCGGCTGCGGCTCGGCGTACCAGAAGTACAGGATGGCGCCTTCGGGCTGTCCGTCACCGCTCTCGGCCGACGCTTCGTCGAGCACGAAGCTCATCGGCGTCGACGATCCGACGTTGAGGGTGCGCTCGGCACCGCCCGTCGAGCCGTTGACCGTCAGGACGTTCTCGACCGGACCGCAGCCGACGTTGACCGCACCGACTCCGCACGTCGTGATCGACGAAGAGTCGTTGCAGCCGAGGCTCAAGAACCTCACGGCATCGACGCCGCCTTCGATCGTCCCGCTACCGAATTGCTCTTCGATCGCGAAACGCACCTTCACGTTGCCGGTCGGCGTGATGAAGTCGTTGACGCGGAAGCTGTAATCCTGCCAGCCGGACGTTCCCGTGATGGTCTCGACGGGCGTCCACGAGAACCCGCCGTTGGGCGAGACCTGAACCTCGAGCGCGTGGTTCGAAAGCGAATCGGTGAACCACGCCGAGTAGAACACCGTCGTATCGGTGCCCGCGAGATTCACGCTCGGCGAATCGAGGCGCGTGAGGCCGCCGTCGACGTCTTCGCCGACACCGAGACCCGTCACGTAGCACTGACCCGAGCCGTCGGCATCGGTGGGCGGATCGCCCTGGCCACCGCCGCCGGCCGGCCGGCCGCGCTCGCACGCACCGTCGTCGAGCGACAGGTTCTGCACGGTCCAGCCCTTGTCGGTCTCGAAGTCGTCCTCGAAGTAGATCGACTCGTCGAGAACATCCGCCGAATAGACCTGCGAGGGCGCGCTGCGCGGATTGGTGACCGTGGTTCCGCCGTTCCCCTGCGCACTCACGTAGAACTCGGGCGAGTCGCCGCAGTCCGCCGGCGGCAGGCTCGCCGTGAAGAGCGTGCCTCCCTCGGCCGTGAGCGGCGAGGTCAAGTACGCGCCACCGTTGTAGCGGTAGTGCACCATCGCGGTGCCCCCGACGAGCGTCTCGGCGGCGTCTTCGATCACCACCGCGAACTCGGTCGGCTGGTACGACGAGATGCGCTCGGGCGCTTCGTTCGGGAGCGTGATCCGCAGCGCGGGCTCCTCGGGAACGACGTCGCCGGTCGCGAGCAGCGCGTAACCCTGCGTGCCGGAGTTGACGGCCGAAGCACGCACGCGCACGGTCCACGAACCGATCTGCGGCACGTTCAAGTGCACCTGCTCGACGTTGTTGCGGATGTCACCCGAGCCGCCCGTCGTCGACTGGCCGCCGCTGAACACGTTGCCTCGGTAGACCTGTCCACCGGGCGAGACGACTTCGAGATCGAGATCGTTCACGGCCGCGAAGCCGCTACCCGTGCCGGACGAAGCCGGAACGTCGGTGAACACGAGCGTGACCTTCAGCTTCTGCGCCGACTGCACTTCGAGCGGATACTCGACGAAATCGTTCGTCGAGAGACCGTCGCCATTGCGCACGTCGTCGAAGACGACGAGCTTGCGCGAGTCACCCGTGAAGAAGCAGGCGTCGTCCGCGAGGACGCGTCCCCAACCTTCGGTGTTGCTCGGATAGCCGCCGATCCCGGTCATGTCGACCGAGGAGTTGAGCAGCGTCGCCTTGACGAGCGCTCCGCTCGGCGTGAAGGCATCGAGGACGACCGGGGCGCCCGTCGGATAGTACCCGTCGGTGTAGTACTGGCGAACGAGCATGCCCGTACCTGCAACGGCGGGACACGCCATCGACGTACCCGTGAGCTGCGTCGTACTGCAACCGCTCCCCTGCGACGAGTTCGTGAAGCAACCCGGCGCGTAAATCTCGGGCTTGCGTCGGTTGTCGGCGGTCGGCCCGGTTCCGCCCGAGCAGTGGCTCCCCTGCGACGGCGTGTCCTGCGACGCGCCGACGGCGAGCAGGTTCTTCGCGTTCTCGGGATTGCGCAACGACGACCCGGTCGTCACCGCGAGACACACGAGCGATTCTTCGAAGTCGCGCGAGAACGAATCGAAACCGCGCGCGAGACCGTTGTACGACGTGGTTCCGTCGTCACCCCAACTGTTCGTGTGAATCCGCGAACCCTGGTTGTGGTGAAGATCGAGTCGCTGGCGAATCCCCGATTCGCTGAACGAGGGCACCGTGTTGTAGCAGAGCTTGCCGAGATAGGCGACGCCGCGCGTGTGCGTGTTGCTGCCGCCGTCCCCGGTCGCCGTTCCCGCGACGTGCGTGCCGTGCGTGTCGCTACCGGTCGACGAGTTGTACGCCTGGATCTTGCGGTGCGAGCTGCCGAACGGCTGACTGTCCTGGAACGAGCAGTGGTTCACGTTGACACGACCGTCGAGGACGCCGACGATCTGATCCTCACCACGAATCCCGGCCGTATAGAACGGCGTGACGTTCGTCAGGTTGCTCTGCACGATCCAGCGGTTCGAGTTGTTTCGCATCGTGATCTCGGGAGCGTCTTCGACGAACTGCACGCTCGGGAGCGCGACCACGGCATCGATGCTGTCTTCGGGAATCGTCACGCCCATCACGATGTTGCCCGACACCGGCTCGATCCAATGCACGTCTCCACCGAGATCGTTCTCGAGGGTCGCGTAGGCCGTCTCCGCAGGAAGCCCTGCGAACAGCGTGACGAGGATCGGCAGACGACCGGCCGCAACGAGCTCTTGCCGCTCGGGCGACGTCAGCACGCGCGTCCCGAACTCGACGTCGAGCTTCCACGTATCCGGAAACTCACCGACCCAACCCACGAAAGACACGCCGGCCAGCCGCGTCGGATCGGCGTCACCGAGTCGCGCGATGTACGCGAAGTGCGGGATGTAGTCGAGCAGCTCGACGCCCGCCGACTCGAGCTCGGCGCGGCGCGACGGATCGATCGGTCCGTCGAGCTGGACGATGTAATGACGCGAGTCGTCGAAACGCTCGGGCAGGTCGACGAGCAGGTTCGGGAGCGTCGCGGTTTCGACCTCGCCGACGTGCAGGCTCAACAGGCCGACGCGATCCGCGAAGCTCGCGGTCGCCGCGGGCTGACCTTCGGCCTCGCCGGCCGCCCAAATGGACGCCACGACGAGCATCGCCAACGCCGCCAAGGCGAACATTCCACTGTGGTGCAGAGTTCGTGACATGATTTCCTCTTCGATTCAAACGAACGAGTCCCGGGTTCGGGCGGAGGTTCCGCCACAGGGACACGATGATCAGAACACGAGATCCGGATACGGAGTCCGGGCGAGGTGTGGCCGGGCGGCGCAAAGTGAAGGGACATCGACTATAACCCGCTCTCCCCTTTCCCACAAGACCCCCACGGCCGCTCTCGTTCTGATACATTTCGGGCGCCCCGCGTGGCCGTTCTCCCCCCCAGAAAACCGTCGAGGACCCGCGATGAAACCGAACGAAGCGATGCAGCGGCTGAAGGCGGCCGGGACCGCCCAGAACCGGAAGATCTACACCCGCCACGGCGTGACGGGCGAGCAGTTCGGCGTGAGCTACGGTGAACTGGGCAAGCTCCGCAAGGCGATCGGCACGGACGACGAGCTCGCCGAGGCGCTATGGAGCACCGGAAACCACGACGCGAGGATCCTCGCCACGCAGATCGCCGACCCGGACGCCGCGACGCGCAAGCGCCTCGACGGTTGGATCCGCGACATCGACAACTACGTCACCGCCGATGCGTTCTCCGCGTACGTCGCCCGAACGAAACACGCGCTCGCTTGCGCCGAGAAGTGGACGAAGTCGAAGACCGAGTGGATCGCGGCCGTCGGATGGAATCTCGTCACGCAGTGCCTCGCCCAAGCTCGCGCCGAAGCCGGACTCGACAAAGAGACCCTCGAAGCCAAGCTCGCGACGATCGAGGGCTCGATCCACAACGCGGCGAACCGCGCGCGCTACGCGATGAACGGCGCCCTCATCGCGATCGGAACCTACGCACGAGGGTTCGAGAAGAAGGCCATCGCCGCCGCGAAACGCATCGGTCCGGTCGACGTCGACCACGGTGAAACGGGATGCCGAACCCCCGACGCGGTCAAGTACATCCCGAAGGCCGCCGCGCATCACCGCGAGCGACTCGCGAAGAAGAAGACGGCGAAGAAAGCCACGCGAAAGAAGGCGCCTCGCGCACGATCCTGATCGAGTCGTCGATCCGCTACGACGTCGTGAAGACGGTGTCGGGATTGCGGAACGACTTGAACTCGAGCCCGTTGCCGCTCGGGTCGCGGAGGAACAGAGTCGCCTGTTCGCCGGGCTCTCCTTCGAAGCGCACGTACGGTTCGATGAGAAACTCGACGTCGGCCGCACGCAACCGATCGGCGAGCGCGTGCCAGTCCTCCCACTCGAGGATCACTCCGAAGTGGCGCGCCGGAACCTTCTTCCCGTCGACGGGATTCGTCGCCTCCTCGGGCAGGTGCGGCACGAGGTGCGCCGTGATCTGATGCCCGAAGAAATCGAAGTCGATCCAGCGCTCATCGGTACGTCCCACGCGACAGCCGATGAGCTCGACGAAGAACTCGCGCGTCTTGGCGAGGTCGGTGACCTCGAACGCGAGATGAAACAGCGGCGTACGCTTCGATACGGGTGCTTCCGAAGTTCCCATGGGTTGATTCCTGCTCGATTTCCTCGTTTCAGCGGATCGTCGGCGCTCGACGCTCTCCCACCCGAATGTACCTGACCGGCGCTTTCCTGAGAAGCCGGACGCCGGCTCTTCGACCTTGCGCTCCTGCCGCTCGACCCGGAATAATCGCGGTCGAGGGTACGTCGAAGCCGCATGCGCGCTTCTTGGAGATGCCTTGCCCAATGACCGAGAAACGGTCCCGCATCGTCTTGCCGATTGTCGTGCTGTCGCTCTTCGTGGCGACGCTGTGGATCGTCATGTACGACGCGAAGAACCGCCGCGCTTCGCTCGATCGGACGAAAAACCACGACGAACGCACCGAAGCACGAGAACGTGAGACGGTGCCGGTCGACGCGGCGCCCGATCCTCGAGCACGCTCTCGACCCGACCGCGAGCCCGACGCAACACGAGCAGTCGAGCACGCCGAACCGAAGCACGTCAGCGTGCGCGTCGTCGTCGACTTCGGGGATCGTGGCCACGGGTACCTCCCGATCGACCTCGTCGCCACCGATCGCGACGGCGAGCGATTCGAGGCCCGAACGAATACCACCGGGCGCGCGAGCTTCCTAGTCCCTCCGGCCGAATACACGTTCACGATCGAGCAGCGTGGATGGAGCGCCACTCCCGTCACGCTCGCGTGCTTCGAGCCGTTTCAGAGTGTAACGCTCGTGCCGCACCCGGCAGTCGTCACGGGTGTCGTGTACCACGGCGGCGAGCCGGCGCCCTTCACCGAGGTGTACGTCGAGCGCGCCATGCGCCACGATCTCGAAGAGGGGGAGCGCGCCGCCGCCGTCACGAATGCGGACGGACGCTTCCGCCTTTCGATCGCCGGTACCGCCGGTCGCCACATTTGGGCGGAACGCAACGGAGTCCGCTCGCAACGCAAGCCGGTCAATCCGATGCGCCAGCGCCGGTGCGCTGTTCGACTCGACATCCTCGGCATCGCGATCGCGGGCCGCGTGCTCGATCCCGACGGAAGACCCGCTGCGGGAGGCACCGTCCAGGTCGTCGGAGTCGGCGACACGCGCGCCGGATCGTACGAGCTGCGATGCCCCATCGGCAGCGACGGTTCGTTTCGCATCGAAGTTCCTCGAGGCGGCCGCTACGCTTGCGGCGCGTACTCGGGAGAGGACTTCTACCCGGTCACGACTTGGGTCGACGCTCCCGCAACGGGCTCGAACAGCGTCACGCTCCACACGGTCGCCCCGGATCCGTTACGAGGAATGCTCGTCGACGCCGACGGCGAACCGATTCCACACGCGAGCATTCACGCAACGAGCGTCTCGACCGATACGCTCCATCCGTGGCCGATCAACTCCCCGTTCGGCTTCTCGCTGAGCCGCTATGGGAGCACGCAGGCCGACGGCTCGTTCGAGCTGCCGCTCCTGCACCCCGAGCTCACCTACCACGTGACCGCGAACGTCGATCGCTCCTTCGTCGCGGCGCATCCGGGAGCTCGAACGCGCGACTTCGTCGAGCTTCGGACCGGCACCGTCGACGATCTTCCGACGACCGTCCTCGAGATCGTCTTTCGAGATGCCGTTACGAGCGAATCGATTTCCGTGGCAGCGTGCTCGGTCGAAATGCGCAGCTCCCCGCGGCTCGGAAGTTGGCAAGGGCCTCCGCAGACCCTCGACTGCGCGCGCGACGATACCGGTTCGTGGGTCGTCGAGATTCCCTACTCACAAGCACGCATGGCGCTCCTCGTGACGGTCGACGGGTACGCGCCCTGTGCGCTCGGTCTGTTCGAAACGCCCCAGAGCGACGGACGACGCATCGTCGACGCACCGCTTCATCGCGGCGGTTCGATCGAAGTGGCGACGGTCGGATTCGAATCTCGAGGCGAAGTCCGCCTCTCCTGGGGCGACACGCGCTACCTGATCGCGCACGAGAAGACGCCCGCCGACGACGACGGGACCGTTCGCTTCGAGAACCTGCCGCAAGGCGACTACTGGGTTCGCGCGGTCGATGGCAACCGCATCGTCCCGGCGCGACGGGCGACGGTCGCGCCGCAACAGGTCACGATCGTGGAGATTCGATCCGAAGTCGAGTGAAACGTCGCGAGTCGTTTGACTCTCGCGAATCCCGGGGTACGCTTCGGATGGAGTGGTGGATCCTCGCATCCGCCTCGATGCTCGCCACCCCCTCCGGTCTGCCGACCGAGCGTCACCGTCCCATCGCGCGATCCCCCCAACGCACGCTCGCCGGCGCAACGCCCCCCACCGACCACCCCCGACCCGCCCGAAGCGCCATGCCTGACGTGACTTCCCGCAACTCGCGAAGACGACGGAACTCCCCCCGGTTCTTGTTGACAGGGAGAATGGTCGACGCCATACTCCGCTCGGGTGGTCTTTTCCGCGCCCGGCAACCGGGAGTCGCGTCGGTGCTTCGTCATCTCACGTTGTTCCTCGTCCTGCTGGCGTTCTGGGTGCTGCTCTCCGGACAGGTCGATTTCAGCCAGTCACATCAGCGGTACCTGTTCGGTTGCGGCCTCGTTTCGTGCGCCTTGGCGACTCTCGTCGCCGCACGTGTGGGCTTCCTCTACGAAGAGGGCGACTTCACGGGGATCGCGCTCCGCCAAGGCCCGTACCTCGTTTGGCTCCTCGGGCAGATCCTCGCCTCGAACCTCGACGTGGCGCGGCGCGTTTGGTCGCCGAAGCTCGACATCTCGCCCGAAGTCTTGCGCATTCCCTACGAGACCGAGACCGACCTCGCGACCGTCATCTACGCAAACTCGATCACGCTCACGCCCGGAACGGTGAGTGTCATGATCGACGAAGAACGTCGCGAGATCCTCATCCACGCGCTCACGAAGGGCAAGGGACCGAGCCTCCGCCAGATGCACGACCGCGTGCGCCGACTCGAGAAGAAAGCGTAACCGACGCGATGGAAACCGACATCCCTGCCGTGATCGCCGGCTCCGCCATCCTCGTCTCGATCTTCCTCGTGCTCCTGCGCGCGTTCCAAGGCCCGACGACGTACGACCGCATTCTCGCCACCAACGCGATGGGCACCAAAGCCGTGCTCTTCGTCGCGCTGCTCGGCTTCATCACGAAACGCCCCGAGTTTCTCGACATCGCGCTGCTCTACGCGATCCTCAACTTCGTGGCGACCATCGCCATCCTCAAACTCGTCAAGTACCGCAGACTCAGCTGACGCCGTCCATGGATCTCGTCCTGACCCTCATCACGATCGTTTGCCTGCTCGTAGGCTGCTTCTTCTCCCTCACGGGAGCCGTCGGCCTGTTGCGCATGCCCGATTTCTACACTCGGCTGCATCCGGCCGGCAAAAACGACACGCTCGGCGTGCTGTTCATCGTGACGGGTCTTCTCGCCGAGACGCTCAAATACGACTACGGTTTTTTCGTCGGAGCGAAGCTCGTGCTCGTGGTGTTGTTCGTCTTCTTGACGGCGCCCGCGGCCACGCACGCGCTCACGCAAGCGGCGTTTCTCGAAGGTCTGAAGCCGTGGGGCTGCAACACGTCCGATCCGGCGCTCGGCGGCGAAGAGACGACCGACATCGCGGAAGGAGTGCGGGATGTTTGAAGTCCTTCTCATCGATGCCGTGCTGTTGTTCCTCGTCGCGCTCACGGCGCTGGCGGCCGTGTCGGTGCGCAACCTCGTCGCGAGCGTCATGATGCTCGCGATCTACAGCCTCTTGATGGCGCTCGTTTGGGTGAACATGGACGCGGTCGACGTCGCGTTCACCGAAGCCGCCGTCGGCGCGGGGATCTCGACGATCTTGCTGCTCGGCGCGCTCGTGCTCGCCGGCAATCGCGAGGCGAAGCAGCGGCCGATCCACTGGCCGGCGCTCATCGCGGTCGTGCTGACCGGAGCCGCGCTCGTCTACGGAACCGTCGACATGCCGTCCTTCGGCGATCCGGACGCTCCCGTGCATCGCCACCCGATCGCACGAGCCTTCACCGAACAGAATATCGCCAAGCGCGACGCCGCACACCCCGTTCCGCTCGACGAGCTCGAGCGCGCCTTCATCGAGAAGCATGACGACGGGCACGACGATGGGCACGGGCACGACGAGCACGGCGACTCGCACAGCGAGCCTCATGCTCACGATGCGCATGACGACCACGCGCACGTGCCGGCCCTCACCGAGGACGGGTTCCGCGACGACGGGCACGAAGCGCACGGCGGCGGACACCATCATCGCGACGACTACTTCCACGGACACGTCGCGAACATGGTGACGGCCGTGATCGTCTCGTATCGCGCCTACGACACGATGTTCGAGACCGCCGTGATCTTCACGGCCGGACTCGGGCTCATCCTCCTGTTGCGTGGCCGTCGCGGCCGCGCGGAATCGGGAGGACTCCTATGAAGAATCAGATGATCCTGCGCGTGATCGCGCGCTGGAACATTCCGTTCATGCTCGTCTTCGGCCTCTACGTCATCACGCACGGCGAAGGCGGTCCGGGCGGCGGGTTCCAAGGCGGCGTGATCGTCGCCGCGGCGTTCATCCTGTACGGGCTCGTCGCGGGTGCCGATCGCATGCGCGCGATCCTGCCGCGCCGTGCGACCGATGCAGCCGCGGCGCTCGGCGTGCTCCTGTACGTCGGCGTCGGCATCTACTCGATGCTGCGAGGCTACACGTTCCTCGATCACACGGCGATCCTGCCCAGTGATCCGGGTGCGGCCGAACCTTGGGGCATGACGCTCGTCGAGTACGGCGTCGGCCTCACGGTCGCTGCGGTCATGGTCACCGTCTACAACGAAATCTCCGAAGGCACCGGACCCGACGACGGGACGGTTCCGGCGACCGCCGCGCTCACCCCGCCCGGCGGACGCGTCGAAGGCTCGGACGGAGACCGTTCCTGATGCTGCTCAGTCATTACAACTACTGGATCGCCATCGTGCTCATGATGATCGGCTTCTACGCGGTCATCGCGAAGCCCAACCTCGTCAAGAAGGCGATCGGACTCAGCCTGTTCCAAACCGGGATCTTCCTCTTCTACATCACGTTCGGGAAGCTCGCGGGCGGGACGGCCCCGGTCGTTGTCGCGGGTGGCGAAGGTGTCACCTACTCGAATCCGTTGCCGCATGCGCTGATCCTGACCGCGATCGTCGTGTCGGTGAGTACGCTCGCCGTCGCGATGGCGCTCGTCGTCAACATCAAGCAAGCCTATGGCACCGTCGAAGAGGACGAAATCGGCGAAATCGAGCATGCGCCCGACGCGGCCGAACAGCATTCGACCGTACTCGTCACGCCCGGCGGATCCGCGCCGACTCAACCGAAACCCGCCTGACCGAGAGCCGTCCACACCGTGTCCTTCATCGAACAACATCTGCCCGCGCTGGTGATCATCGTGCCGCTCGTCGGCGGGATCCTCTCCGCGCTGTTCGGCCGCCGAACGCTCGGCTGGGCGATCGCGATGTTCGCGACGGCGGCGGTGTTCGGCCTGTGCGCGATGCTGCTCGATCGAGTGCTCGCCGCCCCGACGGGACGTGTCGAATACTTCATGAGCAACTGGCCCGCACCGTTCGGGATCGCGTTCGTCGTCGATTCGTTGAACGCGTCGGTGCTCCTCATCATCGCGATCATCGCGGCCGTCGTGACGCTCTACGCGCGGCCGAGCATCCAGAGCGAGATCCCTGCCGATCGCCTGCCGGCCTTCTGGGGCATCTGGCTGTTCTGCCTCACGGGACTTCTCGGCATCACGATCACGGGCGATGCGTTCAATCTCTATGTGCTGCTCGAGATCTCGTCGCTCGCGACCTACGTGCTCATCGCCATGGGCAAGTTCCGCGAACGACGCGCGCTCACGGCCAGCATGAACTACCTCGTGCTCGGCACGATCGGCGCGAGCTTCATCCTGGTCGGGATCGGGTTCCTGTACTCGATCACGGGCACGCTCAACATGGAAGACATGGCGATGCGGCTGCGCGAGATCTACGCGACCTGGGAGACCGGCGAACCGCAGTACAAGCGCGCGACCGTGACGGGCTTCGGCTTCCTCATGATCGGCCTGTTCTTGAAGCTCGCGCTGTTCCCACTGCACGGCTGGTTGCCGAACGCCTACACGTACTCGCCCTCGGCCGTTTCGGCGCTCCTCGCCGCGACGGCCACGAAGGTCGGCGCCTACATCGCGATCCGATTCCTCTACACGATCATGGGGACGGACTTCGCGTTCGGCGACGCGATCTCGAGCGATCAGGTCATCATCATCGCGGCGTCGCTCGCGATCCTCGTCGGTTCGTGGCTCGCCATGCGCCAGCAGAACCTCAAGAAGATGCTCGCGTTCTCGAGCCTCGCGCAGATCGGCTACATCGCGCTCGGCGTCGCGATCGCGAATCCCGACGGACTCGCGGGTGCGATCATCCACTTGTTCAATCACGCGCTCACCAAGGGCGGAATGTTCCTCGCGCTCGGGATCGTCGTCTACCGCCTCGGCGGCGTGACGCTCGACGACCTGCGAGGCCTCGGCCGCAAGATGCCGATCACCATGGCGGCATTCACGGCCGGCGGACTCGGGCTCATCGGCGTGCCGCTCACGGCGGGATTCGTTTCGAAGTGGTACCTCGTCGGCGGAGCGATCGAAGCCGGACGACCCGACCTCGCGATCGTGATCCTCGTCGGCTCGATCCTCGCGCTCATGTACGTCTGGAAGGCGGTCGAGGTCATCTACTTCCAGAAGGCTGCCGAGGAACGCCTCGTGATTCTCGACAGCACGGGATCACGCCTGCGTGAGGCTCCCGTGACGATGCTCGTGCCAACCGTCATTCTCATCGCCGCGAGCATTTGGTTCGGGATCGACGCGGACACGTCGTCGCACGTCGCGCATCGCGCGGCCGAGACGCTCCTTCGCGGCATCGGGGGAATCGCGCCATGACGCCCGAGACGACGCTGTTGCTGACCCTCGCGATTCCGCTCGTCGGGTCGCTGCTCATCGCGCTCACGGGACGCTTCCCGAATTTGCGCGAAGGCGTGACGCTCGCCACCGCGGCGGCCGTGTTCGGACTCGTCCTGCGGCTGTATCCGCTCGCGGTCGAGGGCGGCGAACCGCTTCGCATCGTGATGTTCGAGGTGATGCAAGGCGTGCCGCTCGCGTTCCAGCTCGAACCGCTCGGCATGGTCTACGCGCTCGTCGCGTCGTTCCTGTGGATGCTGAACTCGGTCTACTCGATCGGGTACATGCGCGCCAACAGCGAGAAGCATCAAACTCGCTTCTACTTCTGCTTCCCGCTCGCGATCGCGAGTTCGATGGGCATCGCGTTCGCCGACAATCCCGCGACGATGTTCATCTTCTACGAAGCGCTGACCCTCTCGACGTATCCGCTCGTCACGCACAAGGGAACGCCCGACGCGGTACGCTCGGCGCGTACGTACCTCGGTGTCTTGATCGTCACGTCGGTGTGCTTCCAACTTCTCGCGGTGGTGTGGATCTACACGCTCGGGATCGGACCGGACGCGGTCCTCGACTCCACGTCGTTCACGGCCGGCGGCTTCATGAGCGGCGCGATCGAAAGCGGCGCCATCGCACCCGCATTGTGCGGATTCCTGTTCTTCCTGTACATCTACGGGCTCGGCAAGGCCGCGCTCATGCCCGCACACAAGTGGCTGCCCGCGGCGATGGTCGC
>JAUIME010000805.1 GCA_030433195.1 bacterium | reverse complement strand
CTGCGCTCCGGTAACGCGATCTTGATCGTCGTGGAGTAGGCGCCGCCGACGAGGATCAGCCCGCGGTGATCGTCACGACGATCGTGCGCTTGGGCGTGTGGTCGCGGTGCTCCCACAGGTAGATGCCCTGCCACGTGCCGAGTCCGAGGTGCCCGTCGAGAACGGGCACCGTGAGGCTCGTGCTCGTGAGCGCCGCCTTGATGTGCGACGGCATGTCGTCGGGCCCTTCCGCGGTGTGACGGTAGTGCTTCGCGTTGCGCGGCACGAGTCGGTCGACGAACTCCTCGAGGTCGGCGCGCGCGGTCGGGTCGGCGTTCTCTTGAATCGTGAGACTCGCGGACGTGTGCCGGATGAAGACGTGGCACATGCCGTCACCGACGGAACTCGCGCGAACGAGTTTCGTGATCTCGTCGGTGATCTCGTGCAGGCCGCGACTCTCGGCGGCGATGTGAAGGGACTCGCGGAAGAACGTCGGCATGGGGAGCGTCATAGAACTTGCCGCCCGCGCCCGCAAGCGCACCGCACCCGCGCGAAAAGGTACTCTCCGCGCATCATGCCCCCGACTCTCGCGACGATGCTCGAAGCGTCCCGGCACCGCGATTCCCGCGTCGCAGCTGCGCGATGCCGCGGTGCGGCGCGGACGACCCTTCTCGGTGTGCTCGCGTTCGCGATCCTGCTCGGTGCCGCGGTGTGGATCCTCACGCGCGAGCCGACGACGCCGCAACGAACCGGCCCCTCGCCGGCACCCGCGACCCGCGATGGCTCGACGCTCCCCGAGCACGAGTCGACGTCCCGTTTCTCCGCCCCGCGTGACGATTCGGCGGCCGCGAATGCGACCGACGGCTCCGGCGACGAGGGTCCGACGCGCGCGACCGACGAGACCGCACGCCCTTCGCTCGACGTCCTCGTCTTCGTCGACGAAGCCCCGGCCGATGGCGGCGACGTCGAGATCCTGCGCGCCGATCCCGAGGGTATCGTCACGGTCGCGACGGGTGCGGTTCGCGAAGGCGTCGCGAGTTTCGAGTCCCTCGATCCGATGCGAACGTATCGCGTCGTCGTCGAGCTCGGCTACGGATCGAGACACGAGCGGCGCGTCATGCTTAGGCGCGCGCCCGAGTCGATCGAGTTTCGGCTCGGCACGGCGCGTGTCTTCGGGAACGCGAGAGACGCGCACGGGCGCGCGATCGAGGGCGCGATCGTGGTCGCGTTGCTCGGTGACGGATCTGTTGTCGAAAGGCAACCGGATCCGAGCACCGGAGGCTACGCGATCGACGACCTTCGCGCCGGGAAGATCCGTGTCGCATTTCGACTCGGGGACCGCACGCTCGCCGACCGCGAGGTCGTGCTCGAACCCGGCAGCACACGACGCGTCGACTTCGGCGCCACCGAAGAAACGTCGCTTTGGACCGGGCGCGTGCGCCGAAGGGGCGACGTACCGATCGCATCGGACGTCAACCCACCCGCTCGTGCGGTCGTCGTCGAGAGAGTCCGCGAGTCCGCCCCTAGGACGCCCAACCGTCCGGACGTTGCACCGACGACCGCGATCTACGACTCCGACGGACGATTCGCGATCGCTCTCCCACCGGGCACGTACCGAGTGCTCGTCGAAGCTCCATCCTGCGGCACGCCGCTGGTCCTCGACGATTCGTTCCCTGTCGGCGACAGCGACCTCGAACACGATCTCGTACTGCCCGGCACCCTCCTCGACGCTCGGGCGATCGGTTTCGGCGACGCCGCAGGGCTGCGCACCGAGATCGAGCCGATCGTCGAAGGGGACGGCGATCGGCGTCGCAGGCGCGCGGCCGCGGTACGCTCCGACGGGACGTTCGGTTTCGACGCCGTAGCCCCCGGAGTCTGGCGGGTGTGGGTCTTCGGCGGGACCGAGCCCGGCAACGCGACGATCGACATCGCACCCGACGATACCGTTCGGCGCGTCGTCGTCGAGAGCGACTGAACTCCCGATCGCCGCGATCGCGGCACCGGGTCGCAGCGTCCCCGGCGAAAGGAACCGGCGCTCCCCGCCGTCGCTCGCAGTGGCACGACGACGAGGAGCCGAGGTCCGCTCGAGAAACGGCTCCCCCGTGCGGGCTGCGAAACCCTTGGATACGCACGGGGGAGCCCCGTGATGGAGGAGGTCTCTCGGGCGGACCTACCGGTCGGGCTCGATCAGAGCCCGTCGATACTGAACTGCAACTGGAGCTTCCCGCCGAGCGGCGTCGGCGTGAGAGCCCACAGGTCGATCGTGTTCGCCGGACCGTACGACACCGGGATGCTGTTCGATCCGATCGTGATATCCAAACCGTTCGACAACTGGATCGGGTTCCCCGGGAAGTCGATCGGGTTGTTCATGTAGACCTGCATGTAGATGTGCTTGCCTTCGAGCGAAGGATCGTCCGGCACTTCGAAGTCGGGGATCGTCTCCATCGTGACGGGGATGATCCACTCGTTGCGCGGGCGCTTCGGCTTGAGGAGCAGCACGTCCGCGGGATCGCCCGAGGCCAGGATCTCGGCCTTGCGCGCCCCGATG
>JAUIME010000804.1 GCA_030433195.1 bacterium | reverse complement strand
CTTGCGTGGCTCGGAACACCATCTCCGCCACACCGCTCGGAAGCACCGTCGCTCCCGCGGAGCTCGTGGACTCGCCGACGACCCCGTCGGCTGCCTCTTCGTCCGCCGGATCCTCGAAGGCGGAACGCGCCCCCGCGCTCTCGGTGGGTTCGAGCCCCGTCGCGTCGGCGACGGTTCGCTCTTCTTCGCTGCCCGGATCTGGATCGCTCACCGAATCGTGCGTCGTGCCGTCGACGAGAGGCCGCGCTCTCTGCACGAACGCCTCCGACGCCGCGTCATCGGCACGGCTCCCGACCGGCATCGGGGCGTTCGAGGTGCCGGAGTCGCGAACGGCAGCGACCACCAAGACGAGCGCCGCGGCAGCGAGTCCCGACACCCACAGCGAAGCGCGACCGCGCATCATCGAACGGCGACGATCGATCCTGCGCATCACGCCCGGCGAGACGCGGCCCGGAGGCGCCGTGACTCGTGGCGCCGTCCGCAGACTCCGACGTAGCGCACGCAACCCGCGGTCGTACGACGCGCACGACCGGCACGCGCGCAAGTGCGCGTCGACCTCGGGGGCGCGCGACGCCTCGAGTCGATGATCGAGACGGTCGTTCAAGAGCTCGCGAACAGCGACGCACTTCGATGCATTCGGGGTCATGGGGACTCTCTTCCCTCTCTACTCGTTCTCGTCTCGTACTTCTCCGCTACTCCGGCAACCACCCCTTCAATCGCTCGCGAAGGACATTTCGCGCGCGGTGCAATCGTGACCTCACGGTACCGATCGGAATCTCGAGCGTCGCCGCGATCTCGTCGTAGGAGAGGTTCTCCATGTCGCGAAGAACGATCACCTCCTTGAGCTCGCGATCGAGTTGACGCACGCACCGTTGAATGACGGCGGCGCGTTCGCGCGTCACCATCGATTCTTCGGGACCGTGGCTCGGATCGGGAACCGTGCGATCGGCGGCCCCTTCGCGGGCCGGATCGGCTTCGACTTCGAAGACGTCGGCGAGCGCGCGAATGCGACTGCGCACGCGCTGCCGGCGCGACTCGCTGTGGCACAGGTTCACCGTGATCCGGTAGATCCACGTATAGAAGCTGCTGTCCCCGCGAAAACGACGCAGCCCGACGAGCGCCTTCACGAACGCCTCTTGGGTCACGTCGAGCGCGCGATCGGGATCGCCCAGCATGCGTAGTGCGAGGTTGTAAACGCGATCCTGATAACGCAGCACGAGTCGGTCGAAGTCGTCTCGGGTTTCTTCGCCGGCTTGCGGCCCCGAGTCGGACACGGACATGCATGCGACATCCATACAGCTGACCCTCCATCAACCGCGGCGAACGAATCGATGCGTCTCGCTGCACCGATTGCGATACGAGGTTTAGACCCGGTGCGCGAGAGCGAGTTCTCGACAAGCCATTCCCAAGAGCACGAAGGCGTTGTGCGTTCTGACTTTAGAGCCCACAAAGAAAGTCGGGAAAAAGCGACGGGACCGCAGTTGTCACGAAAGCGCACAGTCGATTCGTGCGAATGCGCACACATTCGACCGATGCGAACGTGAGCCAAGACTACACCGCGGCCTACGAACGTGCCTCCAGATTCCGCAGAACTCCGCGCGCCCTCGTGCGCCCAACCCTCCGTGGATGCGCGACACTCGCACACCACGGCGAAAGGAAGGACGGAAGCGTGTTGCTATCCCGAGATATTCGACAGGAGGACACACGATGAAGTCGCTTCGAATCACGACGGGAATTCTGTTGTTCGCGTTTCTCTCGGCGAGCCTGCTCGTCACGATCGCGAACTCGCAAGACACGAAAGCGGGCAACGAGACGCAACCCGCACCGACGACGGCCATGTTCGACGGCAAGTTCGTCGACCTGCACGCCTACCTGCAAACGCCGGAGGCGAAGCACGGCGCGTCGCCGATCGGTGGCGACGCCGCCACGACGAACCGCACCGAAGGCGATGACGCCGCGTCGCGAACGCGCGTCCGCACGCTCGGCTTCGAGACCAACGATCACGTCTATGTCGTCACCGGTACCGATCGCGAACTCGACCAACTCGTCGATCAGTGGTTCGGCAAGCACGCGTCGGTCGAAATCCGAGCGCAGGTGATCGAGAAGAAGAACCTTCGCGCGCTCGCGATCGAAGACGTCACGCCGAACCCGGGTTCCTGACGCCTTGTCGTACCGGACCCCGGCGTCGCGACGACGCAAGCACAATCGAACGAGAGGACGGTTTTGGAGGGATGTTCAACGGGGAGGGAGGTGCAAGCGGAGCGAGCTCGACTCGACTGCTGCCGGGACACCTCTCTTCCCATTCGAAATCGAGGAACCGAGGGGGTCCGTCCGACCTCTGTCCCAAGTGAGCACCACGATCCATCCCATTCCTTTCCAACAGCGGAGGGACGTGGCTTCCTCGGTTCTCCTCGACTCTTCGGGAGCGCTCGCTCCCGAAGAGGTTTTTCGTTTTCGGGGGGCTGGTGGTTCGGGGGAGACGGGCCCGGGTGGGGGGAAGGGGGCGAAGCGCTCGGACGGGCTCGGCGGGGGG
>JAUIME010000803.1 GCA_030433195.1 bacterium | reverse complement strand
CCCGGGCGGGGGATCCGGGATCCGCATCCAGGCGATGATTCCGTCCCCGTCGAGGTCGTCGGGTCCGTCCTCGTCGACGCGACCGTCACGATCGTCGTCTTCGGGAACGACGACACCCGAGATGCCGCGCGCGGCCCCGTCGGGATTGACGAGCGGCACGACGTACACGGTGCGCGACGCGAGCGCGTCGGCGTGATCGCGCGCGAGCGACTCGGCAAGCCCGAGGGCCGTCGCGGTCCCCACGGCGTGCCGCCCGTCGATCCCCGCAACGACGAGGAGCGCGGGGCGAGAGTCGGGATCGCCCGTCGCGCCATCACCGGCGCCGGCAACCGCCCCGAGCCGTACGACAGGAATCGCCGTTCCGTCGCGACTCACGCCAATGCGACTCGTCGAGACGCGATCGGGAAGCTCCTTGGCGAGCGCATCGAGTCGCGTCGCGACCGTGTCGGCCGAAACCGCGATCGAGCCCTTGTTCGCGAGCGCCTCGCTCGAGAGCCCGGCGACGAGCCACCCCGATGCGACGGAAAGCGCCATGACGAAGAGCGTGACCGCCCGCCGTCGTCGTCGTTCGAGCGCACGCCGCGATCGCTTCGCGACACCGCACGAAACGCGCGGCCGCGCCCCTTCTTTTTTCGGATTCATCGTCGAGTCCTTCCGTGATGACAAACGGGCCGCGCGCCTCTCGAATCAGAGGCTCGGCCCGAACAAGATCGCGTTCAACAGGAGTCGCATCGTCGCGTGCGTGAAGCCGCGCGTCGTCAAGCCGTCGGAGAAGCACAACACACGGCCGCGGCCGACGTCGTGTTGCGTGAAGAACGGAGTATCCGCGATGCGCAGCAGCGAGCGTTCGGACGCGACGCCGCCCATGCGGACGTCGTCGAACCGCGCGACCACGTGCGCGTCGGAATCGTACGGCATCGTGCGGCCGCTGCGCTTGAGCACCCCCACCCACGACGGCACACCGGCCGCGAGCGGGTGCGACGTGTCGACGTTCGCGAGCAAGAGCGATCCCGGCACGCGGTCTTCTTGCGAGCGCGCGCGCCGCTCGGCGTACGTGATCTCGGCTTCGTCGACACGCTTGTCGAGCATGTTCTTGACGCCGTCACCGTCGAGCGCGAGCAGCTCGCGGTTCACCCAGGACGCCGAGTTGCCGATCGCGACCACGACGCCTCCCGCACGGACCCAATCGCGCATCACGTCGACGCCGCTGCCGAGCTCGGCCGACAGACTCCCACGCGTGTCGGGCAAGACGATCACGTCATATGCGGCCAGATCGATGCGTCCGATGCGATCGACGTCGACGAGCGTGTGCGGGATCCGGTACTGCACGTCGAGCATGTGCCAGATCTCGCCGAAGTTGTAGGAGCTCGTCGGCTCGCCGCGTGCGAGCAGCACCGACGGTGCACTCCACGACCGATTCGCGTCGGCGCCGAGCACGGGGCCCTCCGTCGTGATGCCTTTGGACGCACGATGCACGCCTCCGCCCGTCGCGACGACGTCGGCGACGAAGGCATCGAGATCGCGCTTGCCGTTACGCTTCGGATGAACGATGAGACTTCCGGCCGCGAAGCGGCGATCGTCGACTTCGAACGCCTCCGCGGCGACACGCGCATCGATCTCGTGCCGCATCGCGACACCGATCGAGCTGGGGAAGTCGGCTCGACTCGCATCGAGCAAGAGCGCGACGTTCCCGTCGCCCGTCACCACCCCTGTCGGCACCGACCAGCTCTCGAGCGGTTCGGTGGCCAAATCGAGCGTTTCGTTCGTGTAGTGAGCGTCGAGCCCGAACACGAGCGGAACCGACCACGCCGTGATGTCGTACGTCTCGATACTGGACACCTCGGTCTCGCGCTCGAACAGCGCGCGCGCCAGTCGTCCCATCGGTTGGTCGCTACGGATGAGCCACGCCCCTTGCGCCACGCGGACCTTGCCTGCGTCGCCCCCGGTTCGATAGTTGCGCAAACCGCGAACGTCGACGCCTTCGGTCACGCGCAGAATCTCGATCCCGTGCCGCGAGCACAGGTCGTACACGCGCGCGAGCCGCCACGGATCGTTCCCCGCGTGCAGTACGAACGCTCGGGGGCCGGCCTCGGGTGCGAGCATCGATCCCTCGAAGAAGCGCCGGAATCGCTCGAGCTGCCCCCGGCGATTCGCGGCGGTCGTCTCGAGATAGCTCATGCTCGTGAGGAAGTGGTGACGCACGCGCTCGCGCAAGGTCAGCGTCTGTTGCTCGCTCACCTCGAGCGTAAGCCCCGCGAAGCCGTGACCGCCCTTCTCGCAGAGCATCCCGACGGCGCCGTAGTACACGGGCGTGACCTTGCCGTATCCCGGATAGAGGTAGTCGAAGCGCTCGCGCGTGGAGTACTCGAGCCCCTCACGATCGAACACCGCGGCGTTGGCCCGCCCGTAACGATCGATCCATTCCTTGGTCTCTTCGGGAATGTTCTTGTTGTACGGCTCGTCGCCGGCGCCGAAGAAGTACGGCGAACGGTAGCCTTGCTCGTGATAGTCGATGTGGAGCTGCGGCATGAAGCGT
>JAUIME010000802.1 GCA_030433195.1 bacterium | reverse complement strand
GGCACGGCGCACACTTCCATCCGTACTCGTTCGGTGCGCTTCGGGTCCTCGAAGAGACCGAAGATTGCCTCACCGTGCGCGTCGAGAAGCGCATCGTCGGATCTGTCCGTGTCGAAGTGGATGCGAGTTTCCATTGCCCCGACGCCCGCACCATCGTCATGACCATCCTCGAGGGCGAGGGCAAGGGTTCCGTCGTCGAGACCCACGCAACGCCGATGGAGCCCGGACGCACCGCGATCGTCGAAGCCACGCTCGCGACGTCCGAGCGTCCGGGTTTCCGACATGCGCGCAAGGTACGCGGTCTGATCCGACCGCTCATCGAGCGCTCGGCGCGCCGGCTGTGGGTGGACGATGCGGCCTACGCGGAGCGCGCTTATCAGCTACGCGAGCGGGTAGCGGACACCTGGACCGGCTGACGAAGGTCGGCGAGGGTTCTCCTCTTTGCTGACTGCCGCCGGCCCGCACGAAGCCCGTAAAACTCTCTTTTTCTTTCGGCGATGTGTCGAATTCGGGAATCTGTGTTCGTTCCAGGGGTGTTCTCCGAACGCGGAGATTCGAAGCCGACGCCTTTCTCACGGAGGAATCCCCATGCCCCGGTACATGCTGCTCATCAACGATACTCCTGCCGACTACGCTGACCTGTCTCCTCAGCAGATCGAGGAACTCATCGGCAGGTTCATGGTGTGGACCCGTTCGCTCCAAGAGAAGGGCAAGCACCTCGGTGGCGAGAAACTGAAGGACGAGCCCGGCAAACGCGTGACGAGCTCTGGTGTCGTCGACGGTCCCTTCGCGGAGACCAAGGAGATTCTCGGGGGCTACTACCTCATCGAGGCGGCGGACTACGAGGAAGCCGCTGAACTCAGTCGGGAATGCCCTTCGCTCGAGCTCGGCGGGAGTGTCGACGTTCGAGAGATCGAAGAGATCCCTTCGTGAGTGACCGTGTTCGGCGAGAGGTGGACCACCTGTTTCGGCGCTCTTTCGGACGCATGGTGGCCACCTTGACCCGGCACTTCGGTCCCGAGAACCTCGACCTCGTCGAGGACGTCGTCCAAGATTCCCTGATCCGGGCGCTGCGCTCATGGGCGTTCAAGGGCATTCCGAAGCACCCGGAGGGCTGGCTCTTGCAGGTCGCTCGCCGACGGGCGATCGACGTCCTTCGACGATCGGCTCGTCTCGAACGACACAAGGAGGCGATTCGGCGATGGTCCGAGGAACCCCCCGTCGCAGAGCTCCCGAACGAGGGGATCCGCGAAGACGTTCTGAGGATGATGTTCACGTGCTGCCACCCGGACATCCCGGCCGACGCGCGAGTCGCCTTGACGTTGAAGACGGTCGGCGGCTTCGGAGTCGGCGAGATCGCGCGTGCCTTCCTGACCCGAGAGGCGACGGTGTATCAGCGATTGGCGCGAGCGCGCACCCGGATCCAGAGCCGCGGGATTCCGTTCGCGGTCCCCGAGCCCGAGGAGCTCGGCGATCGACTGGAATCGGTCTTGAACGTGCTCTACTTGATGTTCAACGAAGGATACCTCGCGTCGCGAGGCGCCGACTTGATTCGCGAAGACATGGCGAACGAAGCGCTACGATTGGGTGGCGAGCTACTTCGATACGCACCGACGTCGATGCCGAAGGTCCACGCCTTGATGGCGCTCATGTCGTTTCTGCACGCCCGAGCCAAGGCTCGGACCGACGACGAAGGCGACCTCTTGCTCTTGGCCGATCAGGATCGCGGGCGCTGGGACCGCGGAGCGATCGCGCGAGGATTCGCATATCTCGAGCAATCTGCCCGCGGTGAGGAGTCGAGCGACTTCCACCTGCAAGCCGGGATCGCGGCCTGCCATGTCGCGGCGGAGGATTTCGAATCGACCGACTGGTCGCGAATCCTCGAGCTCTACGATCGGCTGCTCGCGCGGAACCCGTCACCGGTCATCGCGCTCAATCGTGCGGTTGCCGTCGCGATGGTGCAAGGTGCAGAGCAGGGACTTGCCGCATGCGATTCAATCCCGGATCAGTCGACGATGAGCGGCTATTACCTCTTGGCCGCGACGAAAGGGGAACTCCTGAGAAGGGCGGGACGACACTCCGAAGCCGTGCGATCGTTTCGTGAAGCACTCGACCTCGCGTCGTCGGACCCGGAGCGCCGATTCCTGGGGCGGCGGATCCGAGAGTGCGAACCTGTCGATTGAGAGACGACGCTACCGTTCGCCGAGTTTCTTCAACCACGCGGGCGCAGAGAGGCGCTGGAAGCCCTTGAGCGTCTTCGAGCCGGGTCGGTAGTCGTAGGCTTTGTCGTCCTTGTAGCCGGTGTAATGCTTGCACGTCGCGCAGGGGCCGATCAGTCGCTGGTCGAACATCTGCTTGCGAAGACGCCGGTACTTCGGGCCGTTCCAGATTTCCGCGAACGTGTTCTTCTGCAGCTTGCCCATGCGTAGGTCTCCCGGGATGCAGCATGGGTACACGGTCGCGTCGGGGCGGATGAACACTTCCTGCATCATCATGTTGCAGTACGGCGAGTCGAGCGGAGGGGGTTGAATGCTGCGCT
>JAUIME010000801.1 GCA_030433195.1 bacterium | reverse complement strand
ACCCCGCGACGCTGCAGCTCGCTTACACGCGCTCGATGTTCGCGAGCTACTGGCTCGCGCCGAATCCCGAGCGGGTGCTCATCGTCGGGCTCGGCGGCGGCGGGATGGTGCACTTTCTCCGCAAGCACGACCCGGATTTGCGCATCGACGCGGTCGAGATCGATCCCGCGGTCGTCCGCATCGCCGACGAGTGGTTCGGCGTGCGCACGGAAGGCAACGTGCGGATCGTGACCGCCGACGCGTTCGACGTGCTCGCGCGAGCCGAGACGCGCTACGACGTTCTCTACATGGACGCCTTCCTGAAGCCGGCGCAAGGCACCGACGCGACCGGGGTCCCGCAGCGCATGCGCACGCTCGCGTTCTACGACTCGCTGCGCAGCTCCCTGACGGACGACGGCGTCGTCGTCTTCAACCTGAATCCGCACGAAGGTCGCGAGGACGACATTCGGACGATCGACGAGGCGTTCCCGGGCACGATCGTGGTGCGCTGCACGCCGTCGCGAAACCTCGTCGTGCTCGCGTCGGTCAGCGGCACGGCGATCCCCGAGGCCGAGCTGATTCGCCGCGCCGAAGCGCTCGACGCGCGCTTCGAGACGGGCTTCTCGTTCCGGACGCTGCTCGACGCGCGCCGAGGCGCAAACGACTGAGAGCGGGGGATGGGATCGGCGGATCGATGCTGGTACACTCGGCGCCGATGAGCTGGTTCGACGACGGGTTGTGCTTCTCTTGCACGCGCTGCGGCAATTGCTGCAAGGGCGAGGGCTACGTGTGGGTCACGCCCGACGAGGTCGAAACGTACGCGGATCGACTCGGCATGACCGTCGACGACTTCGCGAATCGATACGTGCGCCAGGCGCACGGGAAGTACTCGCTGCGCGAGATCGGTCCCGAGCATCGATGCGTGTTGCTCGGTGACGACGATCGCTGCCGGGTCTACGAAGATCGACCGCAGCAGTGTCGTACGTTCCCGTTCTGGGAGCTGCCGACGAAGAAGCGCGCCGAATGGGAGGCGCTCAAGGACTACTGCCCCGGCATCGACCGCGGGCGGCGCTACACCACGGAGGAGATCCGTGAGATCATGGACGGCGGCTCGACCTGAGCGATCGTGGCGCGGCCGAAGTCGAAAGGCGTCGGCGATCGCACGCCGGCGGACGGACCATGCAGTCGCGCGCTGATGCCATGCGAGCCGACGGGCTCGATCGCCCGACGTTCCGCATCGCGCGGTGGCTCTTCGTGCGCGGTCTCGCGCTCGTCTTGATCGTCGCGTTCGCGTCGCTCGCCGTGCAGATCCTCGGCCTCGTCGGATCGTCCGGCATCGTCCCCGCGACGTCGCGCTTCGAAGCCGCGCACGAGGCGCTCGGCGATCGCGTATACCTCGAGCTGCCGTCGGTGTTCTGGCTCGTCGGCACGTCCGACGCGATGCTCTCGGGCGCCTGCTTTGCGGGCATCGCCGTTTCGCTGCTCGCCTTCGCAGGCATCGTGCCACGCCTCGCGCTGTTCCTTGCGTGGGCGCTCTACCTGTCGCTCTTCACGGCGGGCCAGCCGTTCCTCGGCTTCCAGTGGGACACGTTGTTGCTCGAGACGACGTTGCTCGCCGTGCTCGCGGCGCCCGGCGGTTGGCGCTCGCGGCGACGAACGGATCCCGCGCCCTCGTGGTTCGCGCTCGCACCGCTCTGGTGGCTCGGATTTCGGCTCATGGTCGGGTCGGGCCTGTCGAAGCTGCAAAGCGGTGACGATGCGTGGCGCGACCTCTTCGCGCTCGAGTACCACTTCATGACGCAGCCGCTGCCGACGCCGCTGGCGTGGCACATGCACCACCTTCCGGACACCGTGCTCGCGGTGCTCACGTTCCTCGTGCTCGCGTTCGAGATCGCGCTACCGTTCGTGGTGTTCGCGCTCGTGATCGAGGCGCTGCGACCGAATCGCGTCGCGCGTGCGGTGCGCACGTTCGGAGCCGCGGGGACGATCGGGCTCGTGGGTGGGATCGCGCTCACGGGGAACTACGGCTTCTTCGACTTCTTGACGATCCTCGTGGTGCTGCTGCTGATCGACGACGAGACGTTCGGTCTGCTCGGCCGTCGCCGTCGCGGGCGCCGTGATGCCGAGAGTCCGGGGGAAGCGAAGTGGAACATCGGCCATGGCCTGGTCGTGGCGGCATCGATCGTGCTGCTCGCGCTCGGCACCGCGCGCTTCGCGCTCGACGTCTTCCCGCGGGCGACGGCGCCGCGGCCCGTCGACGCGGTGCTCCAGGCCGTGCGGCCGTTCGCGAGCATCAACCGCTACGGTCTCTTCGCGACGATGACGCGGCAGCGTCCGGAGATCGCGATCGAGGGCAGTCACGACGGAACCGAGTGGAAACGCTACGAGCTTCCGTACAAGCCGGGGCGTCTCGATCGACGGCCGCCGTGGGTCGCGCCGCACATGCCTCGGCTCGACTGGCAGCTCTGGTTCGCGGCGCTCGAGTACGATCGGCCCGCAAACTCGCGTCGTTCCCGCGGCTGGTTCCTCGGGATGCTCGAGGGACTCTTCGAACCCCGAGA
>JAUIME010000800.1 GCA_030433195.1 bacterium | reverse complement strand
GCGGCTCTCGTACGGAAGTACAATGACGCGGTCATGAATCCCGCGAATCCCGACTCCTCTGCAATGATCGATGCGCGTACGCGCTTCGTCGCGGCCTGTCGGGGCGAGCGTGTCGACCGTCCGCCGGTGTGGATGCGCGGCGCGTGCGGAACGCACCTCCCCGACGTTCGCGAAGCGCTCGAGCGCGATGGATACGACGCGATCGCGGCGGATCCCGAGCGAGCCGCAACGGTGGCGCTCGCGGCGTTCGAGCGGTACGCCCCCGACGGCGTTTCGATCTTCGGGGACGGCGAAGCGATCGCCGCCGCGATGGGGATTCCGTGCGCGCGCGACGAACGCGGCCGCGCGCGGTTCCCGATGCGACTCACCGATCGCACATCGATCACGGCGCTCGATCCCGCGCGCGTCGACGAGCGGTTCGCCCCGCTCGCGGAAGCCGCTCGAACGGTTCGCGCCGCGGTCACCGACGGCGCCGCGCTGCTCGGCTTCGCGCTGGCGCCGTTCAGCCTCGCCGCGCGGCTCGTCGAAGGGAGCGCGCCCGCGAGCCACGTCGCGACGAAGTCGCTGTTCTACACGCAGCGCGAGACGTACGACCTGCTCGCCGAGCGACTCGTCGACGCGACGATCCGCGCGATCCACATGCAGGTCGCCGCGGGGGTCGATGCCATCGCGATCGAAGACCCGAGCGCACGCGCGCTCGATCCGCGGGCGTACTGGTACGCATCCGGGCAGTGGATTCGGCGTATCGTCGATGCGACGCCCGACGTGCCGAAGCTGTTGTGGTCGACGGGATCCGCGGGCCGCTCCGCCGACCTGCGTCGCACGCGCGCCGAGGTCCTCGCGATCGACGACCCGATCCCGATCGCGAGATTCCACGACGAACTCGGCGGGGTACGCGCCGTCGAGGGCAATCTCGATCCCGAGTTCCTCGCCCTGACGCCCGACATCGCGCGCGACGAGACGCGCCGCATGCTCGACGACGTCGGACTTCGCCGCGGGTTCGTCGCGAACGTCGCGCGACCGCTCCCCGACGACGTACGCCCCGAATGCGTGGCCGCGTTCGTCGATACCGTGAAGGCGTGGCGATCGAAGGATCGCTGATCCGCGAGCCCGCGCGCGATCAACCGCCGAACGGCTTGCGGTACGACTCGGCGAGGTCGCGGACCGCATCGTAATCGCGCGCTCGCGCGGCTTCGACGGCGCGCTCGAGTTCGTCCGCTCGCGGGATGCGCGTCGGATTCGCGCGGTTCATGCGCGCGGCGCGCTCGTCGTCGTCACCCGACTCGGCCGTGAGCGCGGCGGCGTAGCGGTCGAACCACGGCGCGAACGCGTCGAGCGCGAGCGGCCCGAGTTCGACCCGCGCTCCAGGGCGGAAGTCCGCGAGATGACGAAAGAACGTCGTGAGATCGATCGACTCGCGCTCGAGCAACGCGAGACCGTCGGCCACGAGCGCGTCGACCGTCGCGTCGTCGGTCGCTTCGGTGAGCCCGAGCCGCGCGCGCATGCGCGTTCGGTACGCGTCGCGGAACAGCCCGTCGAAGCGATCGATCTCGCCCATCGCCGTCTCGGGCGTCATGAAGTCGAGCATCGTCTCGGCGAAGCGCTTGAGGTTCCACAACGCGGCCGTCGGTTGCTCGCCGAATGCGTAACGGCCCTCGCGATCGTCGGGGTTCGGCGTCACGGAAGGATCGTACGCTTCGAGGAACGCGCACGGCCCGAGATCGAGCGTGAGCCCCGCGACCGACATGTCGTCGGTGTGCATCTGCCCGTGGCAAAACCCGATCGCCTGCCACGCGGCGACGAGCTCGGCGGTGCGCTCGACGACGCGACCGAGCAGCGCGCGGAAGCGATCGTCGTCGAGCGGAACATCGGGCCACAGCGTGCGCAACGTGTGATTGGCGAGGTTGCGGATCCAACCCGGCTGCACGAGGTGATGGAAATACTGGAACGTGCCGAATCGCACGTGCGTCGGCGCGACGCGGATCAGCACGACCGCCCTCTCGGCGGTGCCGTCGCGCTCGATGTCGATGCCCGTCTCGACGAGGCACAAGCATCGCATCGCGGGGATGCCGAGCGCGTGCAGCGCTTCCGAGACGAGAAACTCGCGCACGCCTTCGGCAAGACCGAGCCGACCGTCGCGGTCGCGACTGTGCGGCGTGCGGCCTCCGCCCTTCAGACCGAGGTCCCACTTCTCGCCCGCTTCGTTGCGAACCTCGCCGAGCAGGATGAAGCGTCCGTCGCCGAGTCGTCGTTCGTACTCGCCGAAGCGGTGCCCGGCATACACGGTGACGAGCGGCTTCGAATCGGGCCACAGCCGGTTGCCGCTCGAGTACTCCGCGAACTCGGTGCGCCGAAGCTGGGCCTCGTCGAGATCGAGCAACCGCGCGACCTCGGGATGCCACAGCGCGAGCTCGGGCTGCGCGACCTTCTCGGGAAGCCACGGCGATTGGAAGTTGAGTCCGAGCTCGTTGTAGGTGTTGTGGAAGTCGAGCGTCTCGAGGCTCTTCATGCCGACGTCCCTCGCTGCGATGCGCGACGCACGATCATG
>JAUIME010000799.1 GCA_030433195.1 bacterium | reverse complement strand
GACTCCATCACGTTCGCCGAACACACGTTCCTGGTCGATCTGCTCACCGAGAGCGACGAGGTGCTCGGTGCCTTGCTTTGGGACTCCGCGAATGGGTTCCGTGTCGTTTGGACCGGCGCGGTCGTTCTCGCGACGGGGGGGATCGGGCAGATCTACCGCGAAACGACGAACCCGCGCGTTGCGACGGGGGACGGACTCGCAGTGGCGTTTCGCGCCGGCGCGCCGCTGCAGGATCTCGAGTTCGTGCAGTTCCATCCGACGACTCTGTACGTCGCGGGAGCGGCTCGCAATCTCATCTCCGAGGCCGTGCGTGGTGAAGGCGCGTATCTGCGCGATGGGACGGGCGAGCGATTCATGCCGCACTACCATCCGGACGCCGAGCTCGCGCCGCGCGACGTCGTCTCGCGGAGCATCCTCGAGCAGATGCGAAAGACCGGGGACACGAATGCCTACCTCGATCTCACGCACCTCGGCGGGGACGCGATGAAAGCCCGATTCCCGCAACTCGCGAAGCTCACGGAGTCGTTCGGGCTCGACATCGGCACCGACCTCGTCCCCGTGCATCCGTCGGCTCACTATTCGATCGGCGGGCTCGCCGTCGACGACTTCGGACGCACGCCGCTTCGCGGCTTGTATGCGTGTGGTGAAGCTGCCGCGAGCGGAGTGCACGGCGCGAACCGACTCGCCTCGAATTCGTTGCTCGAGTGTCTCGTCTTCGGGGAGCGCGCCGGGCGCGTGGCGGTCGACGACGCGGCGCCGGTCCGCCGGGTTCCGCTTTCGACGTTCGCGAACGCCGAAGAAGAAGAGGGGCCGCCGCACCGCGTCGAATGGTCGGACGTCTTGAACTCGATCCAGGCGCTCATGTGGCGCTCGGTCGGGATCGAGCGCGAGGGCGAGCGCCTCTCGACCGCGCTGCACAAGCTCACGTTCTGGAGTCAGTACGTCGCGAAGTATTCGTTCCCGTCGCCGTCGGGGTGGGAAGCGCAGAACGTGCTCACCGTCGCCTATCTCGTGGCCGAGGGAGCGTACCGTCGCGAGGAGACGCGCGGAGTCCATTGCCGGACGGATTTCCCGCAGCGGGACGATCCGAATTACACTACGAGAATCCGGACGCGACGCCTGGCGACGGGCGAGATCGTCTTCGACGACGCGCCGCTCGGCCGCGCCGCGAGCGCGGAGCTGAGCGGCGACGGACCGGAAACGCATCAACGATGACCATGACGCGGCGCGTCGAGCGCCGACGGAGACACGATTGAAAGAATCATCTGCGGATCCGCTCGAAGCCCCGAAGGCCATCGTCGTCGGGATCCAGGGCAAGGACGGGCCCGAGCTCGCGACCGAGTCGTTGCACGAGTTGCGCCAGCTCGCCGAGACCCTCGGCTACGAAGTCGTCGAGGAAGTCCTGCAAAGACGCGAGACCGTGCACCCGGCGCATTTCCTCGGGAAAGGGAAGCTCGAAGAAGTTCACGAGTCCGTTCTCGAGGGGAAGCTCAAGTGGGTGTTCTTCGACGCCGAGCTCAATCCGCGGCAGGTGCGAAACCTCGAGAAGAAGCTCGGGGCCACCGTGCAAGACCGTGCCGAGATCATCCTCAGTATCTTCGCGCGCCGCGCGCAGACGTCGCAAGCGAAGCTCCAGGTCGAGCTCGCGCGCGCCGAGTACATGCTGCCGCGCCTGCGCAACCTCTGGACGCACTTCTCGCGAACCGAGGGCCGCGTCGGGATGCGTGCCGGATCCGGGGAAAAGCAGCTCGAAGAGGACCTTCGCGCGACACGGCGACGCATCCACTCGCTGAAGAAACAACTTCGCGAGATCGAAGAGCGCAAGAAGCGCGAGGTCGCCGCGCGGCACGAGCTGCTCACCGTCTCGATCGTCGGCTATACCAACGCGGGGAAGTCGACGCTCATGAATCGACTGACGGCCGCCGACACACTCGTCGAAGACAAACTCTTCGCGACGCTCGACACGAAGACGCGCGTTTGGGAGCTACCGAAGGGGCGACGTGTGTTGCTGAGCGACACCGTCGGTTTCGTGCGCAAGCTGCCTCACCATCTCGTCGCCTCGTTCCATGCCACGCTCGAAGAGACAGCGACCGCGGACCTGCTGTTGCACGTCGTCGACGCGAGCCACCCGCAGGCCGAAATCCACCACGCCGCGGTCTTGGAAGTGCTCGAACATCTCGGAGTCACCGAGACGCCCATCGTCACCGTGCTCAACAAGATCGACGGAATGAAGAGCGACCTCGACCTGCGTGCGCTCATGGCCGAGTATCCGGATCACGTTGCGGTGTCGGCGAAGACCGGGCGCGGCATCGAAGATCTCGAGGCGCGCGTGAGCCGTTGGATCGACGAACAGCGCGAAGACTTCGAGATCGACCTTCCGATCGCCGAGGGGCGGTTGCTGTCGTTGCTCTCGAGATTCGGAACGGTGCTCGCCCGCGAAGAGCTCGACGAGGATCACTACCGGGTCCGCGTGCGCATGAGTTGGGCGGACGCCGGGAAGCTCCGCAAGGAATTCGACAGCAACGGCGTCGAGTTCCACCGTATCGCCAA
>JAUIME010000798.1 GCA_030433195.1 bacterium | reverse complement strand
CGACCTACGCGGCAAGATCTTGCGTATCCGGCCCGAGGCCAACGGCAGCTACTCGATTCCCGAAGGCAACCTGTTTCCCGCCGACGGGTCGCGGGGCCGCCCCGAGATCTACGTCATGGGATGCCGCAACCCGTTCCGCATCGCGGTCGATCCCGAGACCGACACGCTCTACTGGGGTGACGTCGGCCCCGACGCGTCGGTCGCCAACGACGAGCGCGGTCCGGCCGGACACGACGAGTTCAACCGAACGCGTGAAGCCGGCAACTTCGGATGGCCGTACTTCGTCGGACCGAATCTCCCGTACCGCGACTACGACTTCACGAGCGCGACGAGCGGCGACGCGTTCGCGGTCGATGCACCCGAAAACGACTCGCCGAACAACAGGGGCGCACGCGCGCTGCCGCCGGCCCGCCCCGCATGGATCGGGTACACCTACGGGCCGAAGCCCGAACTCCCCGTACTCGGCGCCGGCGGACGCTGCGCGATGGCCGGCCCGACCGTGCGGCTCGATCGTACGTTCGAGCACCCGAACGGGCTTCCGACCTACTTCGACGGCTCGGTCTTCCTCTACGAATGGGCACGCAACCAGATCCTCGAAGCCCGGCTCGACGACGACGGCGAGCTCGTCGCGTTGCACCCGTTCCTCGCGAGTGAGACGTTCCTGCGCCCGCACGATCTCGAGCTCGGCCCCGATGGGCGGCTCTACATGATCGAATGGGGCACGGGGTTCGGCGGCGGCAACGACGACGCGCGCGTCGTGCGCATCGACTACCACGCGTCGGGACAGCGCCCGCCGGTCGCGCGCTTCGCCATGTCGCGGAGCGCCGGCCCGGCTCCGTTGCCCGTCGTTTTCGACGCACGCGGATCCGAATCGCGCGCCGTTCCCGCCGACCTCGAGTACGCTTGGGACTTCGACAGCGACGGACGCATCGAGGACACGACGCCGGTCCCGGTGCATGCGTACCAAGAGCGCGGCGACTACACGGTGACGCTCACCGTGACCGATGCGGCGGGGTTGTCGTCGACAGCGACCGCGCCGATCGCGGTCGGCAACACGCCGCCCAAGGTGATCGTTGCGTGGCCGCCCGACGGCGGCATCGTCGAGCTCGGCGCGCCGGTCGACTACGACGTTCGTGTGACCGACGCCGAAGACGGCGACGTCGCCGACGAGCGGATCGTCGTCCAGCCGTACCTCGGACACGATACGCACGCGCATCCGCTGCACCAGAAGCAGGGACCGCGCGGGCGGATCGAGACACTTCGCGACGGAGGTCACGGCGCCGACGCCGACTTGTTCACGGTGCTCTCGGCCACGGCCACCGATCGGGGAGCGCCCGGTGTCGGACCGCTCACAACGCGCGTCGAACGAATCCTGCAGCCGCGAACCAAGCAAGCCGAGTACGCGACCGAACTCCACGGAGCGCGCATCGAAAAGTCCGAAGCGAGCGGTTCCGTCGTCTTCGAGGGCGAAAAGGCGCACGTCGTGTTCGACCCCGTCTCGCTCTACGGGATCGACGCGATCACTCTGCGCGTGGCCTCCGAGCTCGCGGGCGGTCGCGTCGAGATCTTCGCCGACGAGCCCGAGGGCCGGCGACTCGGCAGCGCCGAGCTTCCCGCCGCGGGTCGCATCACGCTCGAAGTCGGGCGACCGGCGGCCGTTCGCGTCGACTACTTCGAGCGCGGCGGCGGTGCCGGCGTGATCCTGCGCGTGATCGGGCCCGGTCTCCCGAAGCAACCCGTCCCGGCCGATTGGTGGCAACGCACGGAAGATACCGACGCGAGCCGAGGCGGCGTCCTCGCGCGAGCCTACGAGATCGAATCCGTGAGCGAGCTTCCCGACTTCGACACGATGACGCCGGCCGCCGAATCGCGCGTCGCGACGATCGACTTCGCTTCGTCGGACGCAGCCCTCGCGGGTGCCACCCGAGCCGACGACTTCGGCATCGTCTTCACGGGCGAGCTCGCCGTTCCCGCCTCGGGCAACTACGCCTTCACGCTCGAATCCGACGACGGCGCCCGCCTCTCGATCGACGGCCGCACGGTCATCGACAACGACGGCCTCCACGGCATGATCGAAAAGAGCAGCGGCGGCGCCTGGCGCGAGATCACGATTCCCGTCGACGATCCCGGCCGCACGATCGCACTCGTCCTCCTCTTCGACCCCGCCCGCGGCCACGAACAGGGCGCGATGCGCCTCGACTGGCTGCGCTTCGAAGGCCGCGGCGCGTCGACTCGCTAGCACGCGAACTCCAAGTCCTTCGCGCGCTATAGCGTAGTCCCCACGAGCTGCTGGGCCCATTGACGCGATCGGGGCGTACGACTACATCTATCCCCTCTCGGAGGGTCGTTGCCGGCGTTTCCCGAGGAGGTAGACACAATGCGGTTTCTCGCCGTTCCACTCACTCTCTTGTTGGCTATCGCGATCTCTTCTCACTTCGTTTCCACGAGCCGGAGCATAGCCGCAGGATCGAGCCGTAGCTTCACAGCGGGTTCTCATCACAATCCCAATCAATTGGCCGTACTCCGATGGTACGAAGGGAACCGTTCCGGGAT
>JAUIME010000797.1 GCA_030433195.1 bacterium | reverse complement strand
CCGAGGAAGCGATCGAGATCGCGCGCACCTTCCGACCCGAGGTCGCGATCCTCGACATCCGCATGCCGGGGATGGACGGCTACGAGCTCATGGCGAAGCTCAAGGAGATGGATCCGTATCTCGACGTCATCCTCATGACGGGCAGCCTCAACGACACCGACACGAAGCTCATCCGTGCGATCCGCGAGAAGGCGTTCTACTTCATCGAGAAGCCGTTCGACCGCGACGTCCTGCTCACGATCGTTGAACGTTGCCTCGAGCTGCACCGACTCGCGAACGAGAACCGACGCTACATGGAGAGACTCGAAGCCGAGCTCTCGCAGGCGCGCGCGTTCCAACAGAGTCTCTTGCCACACGTCCCCGCGACGCGTCACTCGATCCGCTTCGACGCCTCGTACACGCCATGCGACGAGCTCGGTGGCGATTTCTTCGACCATGCGGCGGCCGGCTCGCACCGCGTCGCGTTCTTGCTCGCCGACGTGTCCGGCCACGGCGCCGCGGCCGCGATGCTCACGGGCATCGTGAAGTCGGCGTTCCAGTCGCTGCGCAACCGCGGATCCGACCCGAAAGCCGTCGTGGAGCGCATCACGTCGGGCCTGCGAACGTTCGACGAGAGCCGCTTCGTGACGATCTTCTGCGGACGCGTCGACACCGAAGCCGGGACCCTCGACTACGTGAATGCGGGACATCCGCCGGGACTCGCGTGGACCGCGCCCGCCGCGGGGGCCGCCCCCGAACCCGTGGAGGTGCATCGCCTCCTGCGTACAGGCCCGATGGTCTTCGCCGGCATCGACGAACCGATGTGGAAACAACAGACGATCCCGTTCCCGCCGGGCTCGCGCCTGCTCCTCTACTCGGACGGGATCATCGAAGCGCGCGACGAGGACGACTTCTTCGGGCTCGAGCGGCTCGAGGGCGCGGTGCGCGACCACGCCGGCGAGGAGCCGCCCGCCGTCCTGCGAGGTATCATCGACCAGCTCGACCGATTCGCGAAGGGCCGCCCGCGCGACGACGACGTGACCGTCCTGCACGTGGCGTCCCTCCCGCATCCGTGACGGATCGGCCTCAGCCGGGCTCGGGTTTGACACTCGCGCGCGGCGGATTCTAAACCGACACGTGTTGCCCCGCAGACCCGAATGCCCGCGTCCCCCGCGGCGCCGCCGCCGACGCGAAGGAGAAACGACATGCCCTCTGCCGAGACCCGCTCCCCCGAAACGTTCCAGTTCCAGGCCGAAGCGAATCGCCTGCTGCACCTCGTCATCCACTCCTTGTACACGCACAAGGAGATCTTCCTGCGCGAGCTGCTATCGAACGCTTCGGACGCCCTCGACAAGCTCCGGTTCCGGTCGTTGACGGAACACGACCTCGTCGCGAAGGAGCACGAGCTCGATGTCCGCATCACGCCGATCGAGGGCGAGCAGACGCTCGTCATCGAGGATTCCGGGATCGGCATGACGCGCGACGAGCTCGTCGAGAATCTCGGCACCATCGCACACTCCGGAACGCGCGCGTTCCTGGAAGCGCTCGAGAAAGGACAGGCCAAGGACGTCCAGCTCATCGGACAGTTCGGCGTCGGGTTCTACAGCGCGTTCCTGGTCGCCGACCGCGTCGAGGTCGTCACGCGCGCGGCGGGTAGCGACGAAGCTTGGTGCTGGAAGTCGGAAGCACAGGGCGACTTCACGATCGAACCCGCCGAACGCGACGCTTGCGGCACGGAGATCCGCCTGCACCTCACCGACGAACACAAGGAGTTCCTCGCCGAGTGGACGCTGCGCGATCTCGTCGGCCGCTACTCGGACTACATCGATTACCCGATCTTGCTGCGGACCGAGAAGACCGAAGGCGAAGGCGACGACAAGAAGACGACGCACGAGTTCGAAAAGGTCAACCAGGCGAGCGCGCTGTGGCGCCGCGCGAAGAGCGAGATCACCGACGAGCAGTACCACGAGTTCTACCGACATCTCTCGCACGACGCGAACGAGCCCCTCACGCACGTGCACTTCACGCTCGAAGGTACGCAGGTGTTCACGAGCCTGCTGTTCGTTCCCAGCCAGCCGCCGTTCGACCTGTTCTGGCAAGACGCCAAGCGCGGCCTCCGTCTCTACGTGAAGCGCGTCTTCATCATGGACGACGCCGAGCAGTTCCTGCCGCCGTGGCTACGTTTCGTGAAGGGTGTCGTCGACTCGGACGACCTGCCGCTCAACGTCTCGCGCGAAACGCTGCAAGACTCGGGCGCGGTGCGCAAAATCCGCAACAACATCACCGGCAAGCTCCTCTCGCATCTCGAGAAGCTCGCCGAAGACGAGACCGAAACGTTCGAGAAGCTCTGGAACGAATTCGCGCCCGTCATCAAGGAAGGCATCCATGGCGACTTCGAGCACCGCGATCGCATCGCCAAGCTCGCGCGCTTCAAGACGTCGAGCAGCGAAGACTGGACGACGCTCCAGGCGTACATCGACCGCATGCCCGAAGGGCAGGACGACATCTACTACGTCTTCGGCGAGTCGAAGCAGAAGCTCGCCGGAAGCCCGCATCTCGAAGCGCTCGAAACCAAG
>JAUIME010000796.1 GCA_030433195.1 bacterium | reverse complement strand
CGGCCAGCCGAGCGTGCCGATGGGCCACAACCCGCTGCTGAACCACGTGTCCAGAACGTCGGGGTCGCGCCAGACCGGATAGACCAGATGGGTCGGGTCCTGCGACAGGTTATAGTCGGCAAGGCTTTGCGACAGCAGGTCGATGGCGGCCTCGCGGTCGGCCACCTCGACCACGCGGCTGACCTCAAGCGGCTGCGGAAGGCCGGCGATGTCGTCGCGGAATCTCCGGCGCACCTCGTCGAAATTCGCGGCACTCTTCTCATCATCAGGATCGAGCAACCCGAGCCCGATCGCTTGCTTGCGAAGCGCCTCGATTCCGCCGGGTTGGTCCTTCATCGCGTCGAACATCTTGGCCATCGCACCCATCTCGTAGAGACGCAGGTGCGCGACCACGCCTTCGGGCACCTCGCCGTCGAGCTCGACCTCGAGCTTCGCCCCGGGCCAGAGCACGATCGCCGCTCCGCCGCCTCCCGTGAGCTTCGTCGTGACCGATGCCCATGCATACCCCGGACTGCGCACGAACAGCTCGGCTCGTTTCTCGAAAGGCTCGAGCGAAACCGGCGACGAGGCGCCTTCGACGAGCGTGACCGCCGCTTGCGGTCCTTGCTGCTTCGATCGCTCTTGGAACTCTCGGAACTTGTCACGCATCTCTTGCGCGGTACCGCCCGTGACCGAGAACCCCCGCGAGGAGAGTGTTTGGCGGACTTCGACGTCTCGCAGCTCCTCGCCCGTGTCACCCGCACGCACGGACAAACGGAAGACCGCTGAATCGGGCTCTTGCTTCGCCGCGGCTGTCGCTTGCGCGGCGGCCCCGATCGAGAGCAACGACCCGACCACTACCATGAACGCGCAGTTCGTGACGATTCCTCTCATCCCGATCGGCCTCCATCCAAGGGTGCGGCTACTCGTCCCAGAGCGACGCGAGCGTGTACGGCGCGCCTTCGGGCGTCCAAGTATCGCCGCGGATGTAGCGTCGATGTCGATCGAGCGCGGCGATCGCCCGCATCGCATCGTTCCCGAGCTCGAGATCGGCCGCCGCGAGGTTCTCGCGAAGCCGCTCGGCACGAACGCTCTTCGGAATCACCGACGTGCCGCGCTCGATCGCCCAGCGAATGAGCACCTGCGCCGGGGTGGCACCGACGGATCGTGCGATCTCGCCGATCACGGGATCCTCGAGGAGGACGGGCTCGCCGTCCTGCTTCAGTCCCTCCGGACGCGCCGGCGAACCGAGCGGCGAGTACGCGGTCACCGCGATCCCGTTCTCTCGACAGTAGGACACGAGCGGCTCTTGCTGTAAGTAAGGGTGCAATTCGACCTGATTCGCTTCGGGCGCGATCGACGCCGACTCGACGAGCGCTCGCACCTTCGCGACGCTGAAGTTCGACACACCGATGTGCTTGGTCAAGCCGCGCTCGACGACCCTCTCCATCGCGCCCCACGTGTCGGCGAGCGGGATCTCGTCGAGGGACACGAAGTCGTCGGGAGCCCCCGGAAGCTTCACGTCCTTGCGCAACGCGATCGGCCAGTGGACGAGGTACAGATCGAGAGCGTCGATCCGCAGATCGGACAACGTCTGCTCGAGCGCGGGCTGCACGTCGTCGGGTGCATGACGATTGTTCCACAGCTTCGACGTGATCCAGAGGTCGTCGCGCTTCACGATGCCCTCTGCGAAGCACGTGGCGAGCGCCTCGCCGATCTCGGGTTCGTTTCCGTAGATCGCGGCGCAGTCGATGTGGCGGTACCCCGCCTCGACCGCCGCGCGAACGGCCGCGCCGACGACTCCGGGCTCCGCTTGCCACGTCCCCAGCCCGAGCGCGGGCATCGCATCGCCGTTTCGGAATTGCAACGTTTGCATCCGACTCACTCCTTTCGTTCGATCTTTCGTCTCGCAGCAGAGTCTAGCAGTTGGCCTCGTTCGCGGAGTCGACCGGACGCGGAGCGGCGATCGCGCGCTGCGACGGGCGCGGGTTCTCCGCCGCTATCGAAAGCGCTCGGCGGAACCTCGGGGCGCGTTCGATACGGCCTCGAGCTGTTCCCGGGCCGGATGATCGGGGTCCGCGCGCAGGATCGCGTCGGCCTGCTCGGCGGCGGCGGCCGAATCGCCCAGCCGCAAGCACGCGTCGAGGAGGAACCCACGCAGCGAGATCGTCTCTTCGCCACCGGGTTCGGCCGAGCGCAGTGCGGACTCGTAGACGACCCTCGCTTCCGAGAACCGCTCCTGAGTCGCCAGCGTCATGCCCAAGTAGCGAGCACATCGCGTCGATTCCGGCTCGAGCGCCAAGGCTCGACGCAGCACCGATTCGGCCCGAGCGACCTTCTCTCGGTTCAGGTAGTACACGCCGAGCTTCAGCAGCGGGCCCGCCTCGACAACGCCGAGTTCGACCGCCCGCTCCCAACTTTCGATCGCGGATTCGTATCGCGCGACCGCGTCGCTCTCCCGGCCCTTCGATCGCAACACGACCGCCTGCTTCTCGCGAACGTCGCCGAGGCGGGCGACATGCAGCGCCTCGTCGGGTCGTAATCGGACGAGCCGTTCGAGCGCTTCCTCGGCTCCC
>JAUIME010000795.1 GCA_030433195.1 bacterium | reverse complement strand
CTGTCCGATCGTGCTACGGTGATCCGAATGCCGTGGTTTCACATCCCGGACATGGGGAAGCGAGAGCGAGTTCACGATGACGAAGCGCCAGAAGTGGAGTGAAGGGGATGTGTTCTTGATCCCGCTCGAGAACGAGAGGTTTGCCGCGGGACAGGTGCTCGCGCAAGAGAAGGATGCCATGAACAGCGCTGCCGTGGCGTTGTTGGATCAGACGGTCGCGGAAGTCGGCGATGTCGCGCTGGATGCAAAGAACGTGTACTCGATCCTGCTCGTGACTCGCGAGCTACTCGACGCCGGTGTGTGGAGAATCGTCGGGAACTCACCCGTGCAGGTGCCTCCGCATGAGCGACCCTACGAGAGTCTTCGCGAATCCGGATTCGTGGGCGCGAAGATCTACGGCGGCGGTATCGTGACGGAGTTCGTGAACGCATACTACGGTCTCGTCCCATGGGACGACTGGAAGAATCCCGCGTACCTGGACCAACTCCTGGTCGGACCCGAGAAGAAGCCGACCGAGCGAATCGTGTACAAGACTCGGCAAGACGAGACGGGGGACTGACCGCTGTCGTCGAAGCCGGATCGAAATTTAATAGACGTAGCCGGAGAGCGTCACGGCCACCGTAATGAGAACTCTTCGGATTGCTACTTCGGCAAGTCGACAGGGCACGTCGATCGGCTACCGAGCGGCTCGGGCGAGGTCGCGTTCGTGAACGCGAGGACCATGATGCGAGTCGCTGGGGCCGGAAGGACGATGGCCTTGCTCAACGTGACTGGCGATGCAGGTTGTTTGCCTCCGGCCTCGTTGCGGTCGACTTCGCTGCCGGCCGCTACTTCCCAACGCCCGGCAGGAGACTCGTACGCGAACTTCCAATGCGTCGGCTTGAACTGGCGATCGTGTTCGGATCCGATCCAGTGCCCCCATGTCGACGCGGGCTCGCCAAAGTGAATCTGAAAGCGTGAGCAGGGATCGTCGAGCTCGAGAAACTTGCCGCCCAAACCGAGCATGCCCTCGGAAGCGAAGTAGTCTGCGGTTTCTTGGTGCAGTGTGCCTTCTTTGGCTTCGAGCCTCTCGTCTCGATCGATGACGAAGAAGATCTCCAAGGGGTAGGCGTTGACGCCGTGACTGATGACGCTCGTGTCGACCCCCGCGTTCTCGATGTCATCGATGCGAAGCCGTTGTGCGAGTGGCAACAAGCGGGTGCGTGTGAGGCGCCGAGACTGCAAGACAAGAGTCTGGTAACGATAGGGGTGAGCGAATCCGCTCTTCGTGGAGACCGGAAACTCTTGCTTCCGGAGGACGGGAGTCGCGACGCTTCTGCCGTCCTCCCCAATGATACGGACCGCCAGTCGGGCGGGTCCGACGAGCTCTCGGTTGCCGAGATCGATCTCGAGCGTCCAGCCCGGCAAGGTCGCCCGTGGCGAGAGTTGTTGGCGATGAACGACGCCCATTCCCGTCGCGTCGTGGTATCGGAAGACAAGGTGTGCCTGCGCCCCCTCGGGGTGAAGGACGTTGTCGAATCGTCCATTGGGCGATTGGATCCGGACTCCGCCCGGGATCACGTTGGCTTTGTCGGGCTCGGTGAGCTGGCCGAGGGCGGTGGGCATCGCGACGGAAAACCAGATCACCACACGGATAAGAATGCGTAAGGACATGGGCCACACTCCTGTTCGTGACCAAGGCAGGTGTGGCGAGAGCACGATCGCCACCAATCTTCCGAGGAACCCTCAGGATTCCATCGAAAGACCTTACCAGAGCGACCTGAGGAACGGGAGGGCTTCCTGCCATCGACGCGCTGCGGGTCATTCGAATCGACACTGGTTGGTGGCGAACGGCGGAAGTCCTGATCTTCGCCGTCGACCTTCCCTGCAACCACGTCGACTCGATCGCGACAGACTCCTGTTCGCGAAACCACAAGCTGGTAGCATGGGGGCATGCGTGTGCCGATGCAAATCTATGAGCGATACTCTCCTGCGAGCCAGGAGGGCCCGTACCGCGCGCGAGATTATCTCCGGCTCTCGGGAGACGAAGAACGTTGCGAGCTCCTGCTGGGGACTTTCTACATGTCGCCGGCGCCGACCGTAGCTCATCAGATCGTGGTCGCGGTGATCACGCGGCATCTGACTGAGCTGGCGAAACGAACCGGGGGGTTCGCCGTGAGTTCCCCGGTGGACGTCGTGCTGTCGGACCGTACCGTGGTGCAGCCGGACGTTGTCTATGTGAGTCACGATCGCCTCGAGATCGTGAACCGACAGCGTATCGACGGCGCGCCCGATCTCATCGTCGAGGTGCTTTCGCCGGGGACCTCGCGACGGGATCGCATCGGAAAGCTCGCGCTATACCGCGCCGCACGCGTTGCCGAGTATTGGCTCGTCGACGCCGAAGCGAGAACGCTCGAGTTCCTCGACCTACGCGACGAGCAGCCCGCGGTTCGATTCGCGCAGGAGGACCTCTACGAGTCGTTGCATCTCACCGGCGTCCATCTCGACCTCACCGCCTTCTGGCGCGAGATCGACGAGACTCTGGAGCGGATTCCGAATTCGTAGACTCGATGGCGGCGGTGGC
>JAUIME010000054.1 GCA_030433195.1 bacterium | reverse complement strand
GGCCCGGCCGTCGGGTTGAGCGAGATGCTCGCCGATGCCGCGCTGGCGGCCGGCGGGGATCCCGTGATCGACGACGAGACCGACGCGGGCGACTCCATCGCGAACTGAAGGGTCGCGAACTGAAGGGTCGCGAACTGAAGGCCCGGGCGGCGTCCGCGATCAGGACATGCGAAGCCAGACGACGACGGCCCACGTCGCCATGCCGGCCTCGACCGCGAGCATGGCGAGCGGGAACGTGCCGACCCCGCGAATGGCGATGACGGTCACGAGGCGGTAGACCGCGAGGCAGGCGTAGAGGCACATCGAGAAGACGATCCCGGCGCGGTGGAGAGAGGGATCGAGCCCGGCGACGAAGTAGAACAGCGCGAGTCCGAGGTCGAGTCCGCCGTAGACGACCAGGTACTCCGACCGAGCCGAGGCATGCTCGAAGCGATAGCCGATCGACCCGCTCGTCTTGTCGGGGGCGAGGGTGCACCACGCCGCGAGCACGACGTAAAGAAGCGCATTCGCGAACAGGTGGATGGCGGCCATGTCGGCGTGAGTATAGCAACGAACCCGTGTTCGGCTTGATTTCGCGCGACGATTGCACTAGGTTCCAGGGGCCTCGCAGGGGACCGTCGAAGGGTTCCCAGCGCGGTCGTCTCCGCGCGAGCCCGTCGTCGCGCGAGTCGTGGATGCGCGAGTCGTTTTCCGCGAGCTGAGGGGACGAGGTCCGGTAGACCATCGCGTGCGGGCGAAAGCGCCGCGCGTCGGAATGAAAAGCCGAGGGTGAGATGAGCGAAGCGGCATCGGGTACCGACCGCAAGGGTTGGGTCGACAAGTTCTTGCGGTTCATCGAGTGGGGCGGCAACCTGCTGCCGCATCCCGGGACGCTCTTCGCGATCCTCGCGCTCTTGGTGGTCGTGGCGTCGGGCATCTTCAGCTCGATGGGGCTCGAGGTCGTCCACCCGAGTACCGGCGAGACGATCACCGCCAAGAACCTCATGAACGAGCAGGGGCTGCACGACATCCTGCGCAAGATGGTGACGAACTTCACGGGCTTCGCACCGCTCGGGACGGTCGTCGTGGCGATGATCGGGATCGGGATCGCCGAGAGCAGCGGCTTGATCGGCGCCGGGTTGCGATTGCTCGTCTTGTCGGCGCCGCGCCGGCTGCTCACGTTCGTCGTCGTGTTCGCGGGCGTGCTGTCGAACGCCGCGAGCGAGATCGGCTACGTGCTGCTCGTGCCGCTCGGTGCGGTCATCTTCCTCTCGGTCGGGCGCCATCCGATCGCCGGCATGGCGGCCGCGTTCGCGGGCGTGTCCGGCGGCTACAGCGCGAACCTCATCATCGGTACCGTCGATCCGCTGCTGTCGGGGTTGTCGACCGAGGCCGCGCGCATCGTCGATCCGACGTACGACGTGAACCCGCTCTGCAACTACTACTTCATGATGGTCTCGACGTTCTTCATTGCGATCGCGGGAACGTGGACGACCGAGAAGATCGTCGAACCCAGGCTCGGGCGCTACGACGGCGACGAGGAACCCGAAGAGCTCAAACCGCTCGACGCGCTCGAGAAACGCGGGCTCTTGTTCGCGTTGCTCGGCTTCCTCGCCTTCGCGGGTTTCCTCGCCTGGGGCGTTCTGGCCGCCGACTTCATCCAATACAAAGCCCAGCCAATCACCAACCCCGATGGAACGGTCGGCACGAGGAGCGTTCTCGACGGCAACTCGCCGATGCTCGCGGGTGTCGTCGCGCTCGTCGTCATCGGGGCCACGATCATGGCGGTCGCATACGGGATCGGCGCGCGAACGATCAAGAACGACACCGACGTCATTCAAGGGATGGGCAAGTCGATCTCGACGCTCGGCACCTACATCGTGCTCGTGTTCTTCGCCGCGCAGTTCGTCGAGTACTTCAAATGGACGAACCTCGGGATCATCACGGCCGTGAACGGAGCCAACGCGTTACGGTTCCTGGAGAATTCACCCGCCTTGCTCATGATCGGATTCGTCCTCGTGACGGCTCTCATGAACTTGCTCATGGGAAGTGCGTCGGCGAAATGGTCGATCATGGCGCCGATCTTCATCCCGATGTTCATGCTGCTCGGGCAGAGTCCCGAGCTCACGCAGGTCGCCTACCGTATCGGCGACAGTACGACCAACATCATCTCGCCGATGATGTCGTACTTCGCGCTGATCGTGGCGTTCTTCGCGCGCTACAAGAAGGGCGCGGGGATCGGGACGATCGTGGCGACGATGTTGCCGTACACGTTCGTGTTCACGATCGTGTGGAGCATCATCCTCGCGATCTGGGTCGCGATCGGGGTGCCGCTCGGACCGAATGCGCCGCTCGATTACGTTCCGCCCACGGGTCCCTGAGGGGACCCGCAGGCGGTGAGATTCGAGTGACGTTCGAGGATCCGTGACGCGATCCGGTGCCGCAACGCGTCGATAGTCTACTCGACGTCGATGATGACGGCGTTCGTGACGCTCGCGCCCTTGGGGCTCGTTGCGGTCGGGTTGAGGATGACGGCTTGGAGCGTCCAACTCGATCCGATCGGCATCACGCCCGTCGGCACCGTCGGGCTCGACCAGAACGTGATCGGCGCGCGCGGCGGGTTCGGGATCGCGCCGCCGAAGAAGTTCGACGCGCCGACCTGGTTCACCTTGCCGATGTTGTTCCACACCGCCGCCGGCGAACCGTCCCCGAACGGAGCGATCAGGAACGGGAAGCACACGTCGCCGAGCTGGGCCGGCAAGGCCGTGACCGTGCCGGGACCGGGTGCACCCGCGTCGAGGTGCGCGAGGAACTTGCCGTTCCCGCCTGCGGGCGGACGCACGATGTCGAACGCGAGCGACTGCGATGCATCGGCGGCGACGCGGTGGACACTCTCGTTGTCGATGCCGTTCGACCGCACCGTCAGCACGTCGATCGCGTCGACGCCTTGGCAATCGACGATGCCCGGCGACGGCACGTTCGCGTGCGCGCCGAGGAACGCGAGCAGCTCCGCATCGGGAACGAGCGTTTCGTTCGTGAGATCGAGGCCGACGAGATGCGCAGGCAACGTCGGGCGGAAGTAACGGGCGTAGTCGAACTCGGCGATGAGATCGGGAGTGAACGGCACGCCCGGGTCCGGATCGACGCCCGGCGGAAGCGGCGGCGTCAGCACGGTCGAGTTCTGCGTGAACGGATCGAAGATGCTGACCTTCGGCCAGTCCGTGTACGAGAAGACGCCGACCTGCAGCGTGTCCGGGAAGTCCGATCGGTGATAGCGGCGGTGCACGACCCACGACTGCCCGGGGAGCTGTCGCAGCATGATCATGTACTCGCCGAGGCGGGCGACCTGGATGAGCGCTTCGTTCGTGCCGGCCGACGTCACGTGGAGGACCGAGTTGCTGTTCGTCGTCGTCTTGACTTCGAAGTGCCAGTTCGTCGTGTCGGCGCGACCGATCGACAAGAACGTGTAGTTCTCGCCGCCCGTCTGCCACGTCGGCGGCGTCACGTCGCGCGGGAAGCGCACCAGGACGCCCGCGAGCGAGTAGCTCGACGCGGGGATCGACACGCCGTCGCGACCCGTCGAGCGGATCGAGCTCGTCATCGCGAAGTCACCCGTCACGAGCTTGAAGGCCGACGTGCCGCGGTAGTCCGCGTACCAACTGCTCGTGTAGGGCATCATCACCATGTGACCCGCGAGCGTCGCGTCGATGTCCCAGAGCTCGAGCTGATCGGCGTTCCACTGTTCGACGTCGTTGACGCGCATCCAATTCGTGAGCGTCGCCGCGTCGCCGAATTCGTCACTGAGCGGTGCGAGATCGTTGGCGATCGACGGCGTCGTGATTCCGAGGCCGAGGGCGATCGTCAAAGCGAGGATCCCGCGCTTCGAAGCTTGGATTCCGAACATGGACAGACTTCCTCCAGAACGCAATGGGGTCAGGGGCGCACCGAGACGTCGGCGCGACGAGAGCCGGCTCGCTCCGGCCGAGCCGACAAGAGCCCTGGATCGTACCCCGGATCGCGGCGAGGGGCCAGCGTACTCGGAGGAATCCGGTGTGGTGGTGGATCGGATCCGTCAGCTCGGAATCGGCCGGGGCGGACGCACGCACGCGACGTGACGCGCGAACGCTCTCGCGCCCTTGTGCGTACGCGTTCGTTGCGGATCGCCCGGCAGACGATTCTCGAGAAGGCGCCTCTTCGAAACGAAGCGACGGTTCAGTTGAAGTGGATACGCGGCGCGGGGCCGGGGGGCACGGGCGCGGAGCGGAACCGGTCCATGTCCGTGCGTGAGAACAGTCGCACCTTGCGATCGCAGTGGACGCAGTAGCAGCGATCGAGACTGCGAAGGTAGTGCACGTACTTCCGGCAGCCGGCACACCACTTCGTTTCTTCGTACGAGTCCATGGCCGAAACTCCTCTGCGAGTGAATCGCCTCGGGGGCTCGACAGGCCGACGCACGACGCGTCGGGGTCGTGATCTCGTGCCTCGAAGATCGATGTGTGGGTGATAGCGTTCGCGGGTGAGCGGCGGGTTAGGGCGGAAAGAGAAGCGGGTGAGCGCTTCAGGTGCCGCCTTCGGCGCGCGCGTCGACGACCGTGAGGCGCGTGCGCTCGATGCGGACGGGTTCTGACGGTTCGCCGTCGCGAGTGCCGCAGGCTTCGATGCGGTCGAGGGTTTCTTCTCCCGCCGTCACTTCGCCGAAGATCGTGTCCTTGCCGTCGAGATGCGGTGTCGCGGCGAACGTCAGGTAGAACTGCGATCCGTCGAGGTCGGGGCCCGCGGTGGCCATCGCGAGAAGTCCGCGCCGATCGTGTCGGACGTCGGATCGCGGCTCGCTCTCGAAGCGGTACCCGGGCATGCCGCTGCCGTCACCGACGGGACATCCTCCCTGCGCCATGAATCCGGGCACGACGCGGTGGAACGTCAGCCCGTCGTAGAAGCCCGCGCGTGCGAGGTAGATCAGATTCGACACGTGCATCGGAGCGACGTGCGGCCACAGCGTGACCTCGAGCGCGCCGACGTTCGTCTCGATCTCCCACACGAAGCGGTAGCCGGTCGGGAACGTGTACTTCGGCGGGCGCGGCAAGCGTGTGCGCCAGCGGTCGTCGGCGCGGTCGATCTTCATCTCGGCGATGAATCGATCGATCTCGGCGACGATTCCGCGGCCGTCGAGCGCGGGCTTGGTGGCGCCGCCCGCGAGGTCGGATCCCTCCGCGCGCCACGCCGCAGGATCGTACGACTCGTCCGCGACGGTGATCGACGCACGCCGGATCGCGACGCGTTCGGCCGTCGCGCCCGTTCGGGAACCGAGCCGCTCGATCGTGCGCAGCGCGTCCATGCCTTCGACGAGCTCGCCGAAGATCGTGTGGCGTCCGTCGAGTTGACGTGCGCGCTGCAACGTCACGAAGAACTGCGAGCCATCCGTGCGCGGGCCCGCGTTGGCAGTGGAAAGAACGCCGGGGCGATCGTGCGACACGTTGCGCGCGAACTCGCCTTCGAGGCGGTAGCCCGGGAAGCCTTGGCCGTTACCGAGCGGGCAGCCGCCCTGCGCCATGAAGCCGGGGATCACGCGGTGGAACGTGAGTCCGTCGTAGAACCCGAGCCGCGTGAGGTAGATCGTGTTGGTGACATGGATCGGCGCGAGGTCGGGACGCAGTCGGAACTTCATCGTTCCGTGGTTGGTGTCGAGCGTCCAGAAGTAGGTGGAATCGGGCGGGAAGTGCACTGGGCGCGGCGGCTGCAGCTTCGTGCGCCAAGCGGGATCGTTGCGCGGCAGGCTCGCGTTGCGCGCGACCATCATCTCTCGGAGCTCGACGATGGCGGGGTCGTCACGGCCGTCGGTTTCGTGGACGCGCGCGTCCTCTTCGGTCGGCCGCTGGATCTCGATGCGCCTGCCGTCGAGCGGCGACACCGAAACGGGCCGCGGCCCGGCAGGTTCATCGTCCGGCGTGAACGGCAAGCTCCACGAGCACGCGGGAAGCGCCGCGAACAACGCGATCCACAAAATCCCAGACCGTCGGCGAGACATGTCGCCCTCCCTTCCGCTTACGCGGGTCGTCGCTGTACGATCTCGCCGAAAACGAGAACGGAGGGACGCGAGCACGCGCCCCTCCGTGAGTTTATCGGTCGTTCGCCGCGATTCTCCTTAGTTCGGGTCGATCCGAATCGCGGCGGCTGCGGTGTGGGTTACCGCGTGTACACGATCTGCATGGACTTGAACTCCTTGCCGTCGGGACCCTTGTCGAAGGTCTCCATCGTGTGCTTGTCGGGGCCGTGGATCGTGAAGACGTCGCGGGTCGTCTTCTTGTCGCCCGTCATCGGATCGTACATGGTCATCTTGGTGTTGAAGACGGTGCCGTCCTCGTTGCACGTTCCGACGCCGTTGGCGATCATCGTGCTCATGCTGTCGATCCAGTTGCTCTCGAAGCGCTTCGAGATGTTGTTGTAGCCCCAGGTCGCGCGTCCCTGGAACGGGATGCCGTCCATCTCGCCTTCGTAGTCCGACACGAGATAACGATCCCACATCATGGTGTTCTTCATGGTGCCGACGTGCGTGTGCGCTTCGCCGCCCGGGTACATCCAGAACGAAACCTCGGCCTTCCACGTGCCTTCGAGCTTGGCGAGGTACTGGTGATGCGGGCCGGGCTCGCCGGCCTTCATCCACGCTTCCATCATCGGGTCACTGGCTACCGAATCGTCTTGCTTGCCGATGACGGGACCGACCGCGAGCAGCAGGCCGACCGCGACGAGCAGCGCCACCCCGAGCCACGTGAGTTTGCAGCACTTCATCTTCCACCTCCGATACTGAGTTCGTGTCCGGCGCGAACCGGTTCGAATCACCGAGTCTCCGCCCGTACCGCGCATGCTGCGCGGGGTCGATGGCGAAGGTATTCCGCGAGTGTAGCGCGGGCGGTGACGCTCGCCAAGATCGAATCCGGGGAGGCGGCGCAAGCCGTGAATGCGCCGTCTGTTCAGGCGATTCGCGCTGGTCGGGGGCCGGCCGGGACGACACGGATGCCGTGTGCGACGACCCGTTGTCGGCGGTCTGCGGGGCGGGGCGGGTGGACGCCCGGTCGTGTCAGACCGGGGTCAGTCGCGTGGCGACGTAGTCGCGGATGAAGCGGCGGTCGTCGCTCGACAGAATCGAGAACTCGATCCCGATGTGGAAGACGTTTTCGTCGTCGGTGTGTCGACTCCAGCGGGTCTCGCCGCGAACCATGAGATTCTGGTCGGCGCCGTCGCCGCCTTCGAGCGTGATCGTGAGGATGATCGCGGTCTTCGGGTCGATCGCACGATCGGTCTCGATCATCGCGCCGCCCTCGGAGACTTCGCGAAGCCAACACGGGCGCTCGCGGAACATGAGGTTGTTCGGCTCGAAGCTCGGGATCTCGTACGTGGTGACGACGGTCTCGGGGTGTCGCGGGTGACGGCGCTTGTCTTCCATGTCTCGTTCGCTCTCCGAAAGGTCCCGCCCGGTGCGAGTGCCGGTAGCTCGCGACGGAAACGGGGCCGGGCCCGGTCGCCCCGAAGCGGGGCGTCCCTCGGGCGACCTATCGGACAGCGGGCGCGAATCGCTGAAGCGCCTTCTTCAGCGGGGCTTCTGGCCGTCGAGCGTGAGCCCCAGCTCGTTGAAGATGCGGGTCATTTCGGGTTCGGGCGAGCGAGACGTGAGGAGTCCCGAGCCGCCGTCCGCCGTGCCGGAATCGTAGAGCTTGAGTTGGAGGCACTCGAAGCAGATGACGAGGTCGATCGAGCGGTCGCCCTGCGTCGCGCGGATGCCGTGGCGCGGATCGAAGCATGCCGCCACGGTCGTCGTGTTGCCGTCGACGCCGTCGTACACGAGCTCGACGATGCGGCGCCGCGTGGTCGGATCGTCGACATCGGCCGCGCCGAGAATGCGATAGCCGTGGAACGTTTCGGCGTCGGGTCGCGCCGACTCTTCGTCGCGTCCAATGGGCCGCGGATCGAGCTGTCGCATGCGACTTCAAGGCCCCCGAGCCCGGAGAATCGCTTTGCTACACTCAGCCGCTCGTATCCGAGATCCACTCGTCGACTTACGAAGAGAGAGACACGCGCCATGAGGATCCTGTCCGGCGTTCAGCCTTCGGGCGCGCCGCATATCGGCAACTACTTCGGGGCGATCAAGCAGCACATCGAGCTGCAAGACAAGCCCGACGCCGAGGCCTACTACTTCATCGCCGACTACCACGCGATGACGACCGTCCACGATGCCGACGAGCTGCGCGGCTACATCATGGACGTGGCGCTCGACTACCTCGCGCTCGGCCTCGATCCGAAAAAGGCCGTGTTCTTCCGGCAGTCGGCCATTCCCGAAGTGCTCGAGCTCACGTGGATGCTCGGCTGCTGCACGGGCATGGGGCTTCTCGAACGAGCGCACAGCTACAAGGACAAGATCGCGCGCGGCTTCAAGCCGTCGGTTGGCCTCTTCTACTACCCGGTCCTCATGGCGGCCGACATCTTGCTGTACAAGTCGAAGCGCGTTCCGGTCGGCGCCGACCAGGTGCAGCACATCGAGATGACGCAGGACATGGCCGAGTACTTCAACAACCGCTACGGCACCGACGTTCTCGTGCGTCCCGAGCCGCTGCTCAACGCGACGGCGCGCGTGCCCGGCACCGACGGCCAGAAGATGAGCAAGTCGTACAAGAACACGATCTCGCTCGCACTCGAAGGCAAGGCGCTCAAGAAGACCGTCATGGGGATCGTCACCGATTCGACGCCGCTCGAAGACCCGAAGGATCCCGACACCTGCAACGTCTTCTCGCTCTATCAGCTCTTCGCGAACGAAGACGAACAAAAGGCTCTCGCCGAGCAGTACCGCGCCGGCGGCATGGGCTACGGCGACGCCAAGAAGCAGCTCCTCGAGAAGATCCAGGAGTACTTCGCGCCGTATCGCGAGAAGCGCAAGGAGCTCGAGCAAAACCTCGACCACGTGCGCGACGTCCTGAAAGACGGCGCCGAGCGCGCCCGCGCGATCGCCACGGTCACGCTGGACGAAGTGCGCAAGGCGAGCGGGCTCCTCTGATCGTCGCCCGGGCGGGCGACTCCGCGACCCGCCGCTACGGCGTCGTGTACGGAGCCGTCGGGTTCTTCCAGTTCGCGAGCATCTCGGCGGCGCGGGCGTCCATCGCGTGCATGCGGCGTGCGAGTTCGGCCTTCGCGTCTTCTTCGGGTTCGTCTTCGCCGACTTGGTAGGGGGCGTCGAGCGACACGGCGACGCGGCCGAAGGGTTTGGGCACCTGGCAGCGGTCCCACGAGTTGAGCGTCCAGCAGCGGCTGCCCGCGAAGCCCGCGGCGAGGATCGGCACCCGGGCGACCTTCGAGAGCAGCACGACGCCGCCCTCGACGTGGTGGATCGGGCCGCGCGGGCCGTCGGGCGTGAAGGCCGCGAAATAGCCCTTGTCGACGACCTTCTTCACGGCGACGAGCGCGCGCATGCCGCCGCGTGACGACGAGCCGCGCACCGTCCGGTAGCCGAACTTCCCGACGAAGCGCGCCATCATCTCGCCGTCGCGGCTCAGGCTCGAGAGCACGTGGATGTCGCGGTCGCGCCGCATGTAGACCGGGAAGAGCATGTTCCCGTGCCAGAACGAGTAGATGCCGGCCTTCCCTTCGGCCAGCAACGCGTCCTCGTGTTCGGCGCCCTCCATGCGGAACTTCGACGTGCCGAGGGCGAAGCGCACGTAGGCGCCGCCGATCGTGAGGCCGAGACGGTATTTGAGCGCCAGCTCCGTGACGGGAGGCGGGTTCGGCGAGGAGCGCTCGTTCGAGGCGGAGGATGCGTTCTTGGCGGGCACGGCGCGGAGTGTAGCCGCGGCGTGGAAAACGCGCAACGATTCGTCGACGACCTACTTGCCTCGGCGAGGATCCGGGGTAGTCTTCCGACGACATTCTGCCCGGCCCCTCTCTGCGACGGAAGGCCGAGCAGGAGTCGGGAGGCTGGCGCCCGCACCCGCGGCGTGATCCGACGATCGCGTCACGACAGGAACTGAATCGACCCGGGGTTTTTCGACAGGTCAGGAAGTCCGCGCCATGGCACGCTCCCTCTGCGCCGCAGCCGTCGTGCTGCTCGCATCGCTCTTCGCTTTGCCGATCGCCGCGGGTCCCGGACGGCCGGCGCCGGTCGACGATTCCGTCATCGGCCCCGCGCTGCGTCATCGTCTGGCCGCGCCGACGGATCCCACCGAGCTCGTTCCCGTGATCGTGTATTGCGGGGACGGTGCCGAGGCGCTCGCGCGTGCCGTCGAGTCGACGGCTTCGCGCTTCTCGGCCGAGCTCGACGACGTGCGCGCCGAGCTCGCCGCCGACGTGCGCCTCGAAGTCGGGCCGCGACCCGTCCGCACTCGAGACGAGGAACGCGCGAACGGCATCCCGCTCGGTCCCATGGCGCCGTATCGCGCCGAGCTTCTCGCGCGCCTCGATCGCTTGCAGAGCGAAGCGCGCACGGCGATCGCGGCGGCCGTCGAATCCGACCTCGCACCGACGCTCGATCGACTCGAGATCGATCTCGTTACGCTCGGAGCCGAGGTGTCGACGCGGATCTCCTTTGCAGGCGCCGTCGCGGCGCACGTTCCGTACGGGAGTCTCGCTTCGATCGCGACGCTCGACGTCGCGCGCATCGAGCTCGACGCGCGCATGACGTCCGAACTGAACGTCAGCAACGCCGCCATGGGAACGAGTTCGTTCTGGAGCGCGGGCCGCACCGGCGGGACGTTCGACGTCGCCATCGCCGACAGTGGCATCGACGACGCACATCCCGCATTCTCGTCGCAGACCGTGATCCACGGCGTGTTCCTCGCGACGGCCGGCGACCCCGAGCACGACGACACCGCCGACGACGTCAACGGCCACGGCTGTCACGTCGGCGGCATCTCCGCGAGCGCGGACGCGACGTATCGCGGCGTCGCCTACGGGCTCGACAAGATCTTCAACGTCAAGGCAGGCTTCGACCACGACGGCAACGACGGCGGCGGCGCCTCGATGTACCACTCGGACGGCATGGACGGCGTCGACTGGGCCGTGACGTACGAGGGCGACAATGCCGACGTCGTGAACCTGAGCTACGGCGGCTCGACGTCGGCGGACGATTCGTGGTACGTGCGTTTCTACGACGCCGTCGTGAGCGATCTCGGCGTGGCGGTGACGATCTCGGCCGGCAACTCGGGCCCGGGATCGGGGACGCTCGGTAGCCCCGGGATCGCGCCGAACGTGATCTGCGTCGCCAACATGAACGATCGCGGCACGACGTCGCGCACCGACGACGTGATCGCCAGCTCGAGCAGCCGTGGCCCGACCGTGGGCGGACGGCGCAAGCCCGACATCGCCGCACCCGGCACCGCGATCTCGTCGGCCAACAACACGTGGGAAGGCGCGGGCGCCGACTGGGTTTCGTACACCGGTACGAGCATGGCCGCGCCGCAAGTCGCGGGGGCGCTCGTGCTGCTCTGCGATGCGGGAATCACCGATCCGCTCGCGCAGAAGGCGCTGCTGCTCAACACGGCGGAAGATCGCGGCGCGGCAGGTTGGGACGCGACCTACGGCTGGGGCTACATCGATCTCGAGCACGCGTACGAGCATCGCGCCGACGTCGTGAGTGACACGATCGAGGATGCGCCCGCGTGCGCGTTGTACGCGGGCCCCGCGCTCGAAGGCGACACCGCGACGCTCGTGTGGAATCGCCGCGCGACCTACGCGGGGGGCGGGTATCCGTCCGGATACTCCGGCCTCACGAATCTCGATCTGTATCTCTACGACCAAGCCGACGGCGCGCTGCTCGATTCCGACACGAGCACGATCGACAACGTGCATCAGGTCGAGGCGCCGGGCGCGGCGTCCGTCGTCGTGAAAGTCGATGCCGCCGGCTCGATCTCCGGAGCGTCGAGCGAAGCGTTCGCGCTCGCACTCGAAGAGGGCTTCACGCTCGTCGAGCCTTCCGGGCTCACGATCGACTTGGTTGCGCCCTCGGCCGTCGCGGCCTCGGGCGCGTTCGTCGTCGAGGCCGACGTGAGCAACGCCACGGGCGCCGCGATCCCCGGTTGCAACGTGACGCTCACGCTGCCGAACGGCTTCTCGCTCAACAACGGCACCGTGCAGCAGAGCTTGGGGGTTCTCGCGAACGGCGCGACCGCGTCGGTGTCGTGGAACGTCATCGCGCCTGCCGGTGCGGGCGACCACGACTTCGGGCTCGACCTCGCGGGCACCGCCTATGGTGAATCGTTCGCGCGCCACGACAGCGCCATCGTCACGCTCGGTTCGGGTCCGGACGGTGCCGACGGTATCGGCATCCACTACGGCCCCGGCAAGGCGTTCTTCCTCAAGAACGTTCCCGGACCCGGCGGCGCCGACACGGCATTTCGTTACGGCGGCGCGACGATGATCCCGCTCGTCGGCGACTGGGACGGCGACGGCGATGACACGATCGGCCTGTACCTCGAGTCGGCCGGCGCGTTCTTCCTGCGCAATGCCAATTCGCAGGGGGTCGCAGACCTCACGTATCGCTTCGGTCCGGCGAACCGTACTCCGCTCGCGGGCGACTGGGACGGCGACGGCGACACGACCATCGGCATCTACGACGAAGACAACGGCGCGTTCTTCCTGCGCAACGATCACGGCCCCGGACCGGCTGCGGCGTCGTTCCGCTTCGGTCCGCCGGAGATGATCCCGGTGGTGGGCGACTGGGACGGCGACGGCACCGATACGATCGGCATCTACCACCCCGGCGCCGGCGCGTTCTTCCTACGCGACGAGAACGACCGAGGCGCGGCCGATCATTCGTTCGGATTCGGTCCCGAGACCGGCGGCGTTCCGATCGTCGGCGACTGGGACGGCGACGGTATCGACACCGTCGGCATCTACGATCCCGTCGCTCGCGAGTTCTGGCTCACGAACACCCACACGGGCGGCGATCCCGAGCTGCGCTTCCGCTTCGGCGGCAGCGGCATCACGCCGATCGCCGGCAACTGGACCGCCGACTGAGCCGCGACGCGGGCTTCGCGAAGCGACCTCGTGCGATTGAGTCGATCGCCGCGAAACCCGTTTGACTCTTGAGGATACGCGGCTATACTTCCGCGGCGCACAAAGAAGGGAAACGCCCGATGCGACGATTCTCGTCGCGATGGGTTGCCCGCCCCTCGTCACTCTGACGTCTCCTTTCCGAGCAGCCATGCCAAGGAACCGTGGGGTCCTCCCGCGGCTCTTGCGTCGTTCGACGCTGCTTACTCGCTCGATCCTCATTCTCCCGAGAGCCGGTTTCGGTTTTCGCGTCGGGGATTCAGGAACGGAAAGGGGCTCCATGCTTCCATTGACGACGTCCTACCCTGAAGTGACGTCCGTCCGCCGCGGCTCTGCCGCGCGCTTCGTGTCGCACTTCGCACTCGCGACCGCGCTTCTGTTCGCGGTTTCGCCGTTCGCGCTCGCGACCCCGCCGACCTTCACGGGCGACGTTTCCGTCGACTTCGATCCCGAGGCGGAAGGAGTCCTCGTGATTTCGGATCCCGGCGGCATCGACGTGCCGATCCCCGATCCGTTCACGGCGCCGAGCGGCTACGACATCGAAGACGTGCGTCTCTACTACGATCGCGCGTCCGACATTCTCTACATCGGGATCAACACGTACGTGATCGCGGGCGATGCCGACAACGACGGCGATCCGAACGGGACGAGCCCCGAGCTCGACGAGATGGAAGCGACCGACGAGATCGACTTCGACAAGAACGAGAGCTTCGGTCTCGTGATCGACACGAACAACGACGGACTCGGTGACGTGGTTGCAGGCGTCAACGCCAACGGCAACCTCGCGACGTTCGGCACCTACAAGTTCTTCGAGAACGAAGGTGCGCTCGCGGTACCGCCGTTCGGGTTCCAGTATCCGCTTCCCGCGCAGTCCGGGACGACGACCGATCCGAGTACG
>JAUIME010000794.1 GCA_030433195.1 bacterium | reverse complement strand
GGTGCGGGCTCGACGACGACGAAGTCCAGTGGCTTCGGGGCCTAGCGACCCGCGCCGGCGTCAAGCCCTGGACGCGGCTCCTGCGCTCGACCTCGGCGTTCGAGGAGATCACCGCCCGGTATCTGACGAAGACCCTGTCCGTCACCGAAGAATGGCCCGAGGAGGTTTTGCGGCTGCGCGACCTCGCTCATCGCATCGGCTTCACGAAAGTCGCCGTCCCGAGCGACGTCACGAGTACCGCCGAGATCGGTCCTCCGTGGCCCGTCGAAGTGCAAACCACGAGTTCCGAGACCCCACTGCATGGAGTCGTTTGCGCCGGAACGCTCGACGACTTTACCGTACGCACCGTCGATCCGCTGGGCGTGCTGCGGGACCTGGTCGCCGACGATTCGGTCGAGATTCATGTGCACGACGTCGCGGGTGGCGCCTCGCCGAAGTTCGAATGCCGGGTCGTGCAAGCTCGCTCGAAGGGTACGTATCGGACCTTGCGGCTCGCTCACGCCGGAACGCCCGGTCCCGACGACGGGCACGAAGTCGGCGACGCGACGGGCGACGGTGCGCCACCGAGCGACGGCGATTCGCGAACGTCCGCCCCGCACTCCGAGACGGATCGAGACGGAGGATCCTCGTCGTGAGCTCCTCGCGACGCGGCACTCCCGGCTCGTCGGGCAAGCGTCCGGGAGGACGCCCCTTCCTCGGCGTCGTCTTCGATTGCTGCGGCGTCTACCAACGCGTCTACCTGGGCTCGGATTCGCAAACGTATCGCGGTCGGTGTCCCCGGTGCTTGCGCACGATCACCTTCCGCGTCGACCCGAACGGAACCGCGCAACGAATCTTCCGAGCTCGATGAACGCAACGGTTCGTCGTCGTTTCACTGCACCGCGAATCGCGTCTCGGAAGTCCTTTCGCGGTCACTGAAACAACTGCCGGGATCCGCGCCCTGCCGATCCCCGCGACACGCGAAAGTCGGTTTTTCTGACGCGCCTCTCCTCCATGCAGACACTCGACTTACGGGCCGTCGCTCCGAGTTTGTCGATCGTCTGGGTCCGTCCGGCAGACTTCTTGCGAATCTCCTCCCTCGTCATTCGAAACGCGAGCCCGTACGGTCGCGACTCGTTCCCGAAGCACGAGGACTGCCATGGATTCAGGACTTCACGATGCCGCGTTCGCGCTCACGCGCGGAAGCCGCTTGCAGGACATCCACGCGGAGAACATCGCCAACGCGACCGTGCCCGGCTATCGCCGACAGCGCGCCGCGGAAGCCGCGTTCCACTCGCACTTCGAACGCGAAGCCGCGGGCCCCGGCGTGAACACGTTCCTCCACACGGGACGCGACTTCACCGCGGGTGAAGCCACTCGAACCGACAACCCCTACGACGTCGCCATCAACGGACCCGGCTTCTTCGCCGTGGAGGGCGTCGACGGCACGGCCTACACGCGCAACGGAGCCTTCACCCGCGCGGCGGACGGCACGTTGCAGACGCAGGACGGCATGCCGGTGCTCGGCGAAGGCGGCGCGATCGTCCTCGACCCCGAAGGCGGCGAAGTCAAGATCGACACCGACGGCACGGTGCTTCAAGGCGAGAACTCGGTCGGCCGCCTGCGCATCGTCGAGTTCGACGAACCGTACCCGCTCGTCTCCGAAGGCACGGTCAACTTCAGCGCCGACGGTTCGGTGCCCCGCACCGCCGACCGCACGACCGTGCATCAGGGCTACCGCGAGCGCTCGAACGTCAACCTCATGGAAGAAATGGTCTCGATGATGGGCGCCCTGCGCCACTTCGAGATGAACCAGAAGGTCATCACCACACTGAACGACTCCATCGGACGCTTGCTGCAGAGCGCGAGCGGCCAGTAGTCGGATCCCGAACGGACCCGTCCGATCGACAGGAGCAACGAGCCATGATCAAAGCGATGTACACCTCGGCGACCGGCATGAAGGCGCAGCAGACCCATGTCGACGTCATCGCGAACAACCTCGCCAACGTCAACACGACGGGCTACAAGAAGCAGCAGGTCGAGTTCCAAGATCTCCTCTACCTGACGCTGAACAAGCCCGGCAGCAGCACGGCCCAAGGGCGCCCGACTCCGGTCGGCGCGCAGGTCGGCGGCGGCGCGCGCCTCTCGGCGATCTCGAAGCTCTTCACGACCGGGAACCTCGAAGAGACGCGCAACTCGCTGCACATGGCCATCGAGGGCGACGGCTTCTTCCAGGTGCGACTGCCGGACGGTAACCTCGCGTACACGCGTGACGGGTCGTTCTCGGTCGACGCGAACGGGCAGCTCGTCACGAACGAAGGATTCCTCGTCGACCCGTCGATCACGATCCCGACCGACGCGACCGGAATCCGCATCGGGGTCGACGGAACGGTTTCGGTCATCACCGCGTCGAACCCGAACGCCGCAACCGAAGCGGGAACGCTCACGCTCGCGCGCTTCGTCAACCCGGCGGGCCTCGAGAACCTCGGCGGCAACCTGCTGCGCGAAACGTCGGCATCGGGAACACCCACCACGGGGACGGCCGGGCTCGACGGCATCGGCACGATCCGCCAGGGATTCCTCGAGC
>JAUIME010000793.1 GCA_030433195.1 bacterium | reverse complement strand
TAGCGGCAACGAGACAGCCGGCGCTGCCGGGAGTGGACTGCACCTGGTAGTTCGTGACCGGGAAGGACCCCTGCGTTGCGGGTGGCTCCCACGACACGGTCACTGCGCCACTGCCGGGTTCCACATCACCTGATTCGGGGGCTGATGGAGGTGTTGCGGGAGTAGGAGTCGGATCGGGAGCCGGCGCGGTGTAGGTGAAGGCGCCCACTGACGTGTCGTCACCACCAGGGGTTGTCACGACGACATCGACGGCTCCGGCCGTGCCTGCAGGCGTCGTTGCCGTGATCTGCGTGGAGTCATCAACCGTGAAAGAGGCCGCAGCGTTGCCACCGAACGTCACCGATGAGGCGTTATCGAGGTCCGTACCGGAAATCGTGACCGACGTTGACTTCCAACTCGCAGTGGCTAAGCTTCTCGCGTTCCTGGCGAGCGAACTCCTCGCCGTTCCAAACGAGAGACTCCTCGCTGTCGGCGGGTCGTGGTACAGCGGGCATGACGAGCGAGACGGGTGGCAACAACAACGGTGGTGGCGGCGCCGGAGGCTTCGGTCGCTTCTACCTCTCGAGCGCCAACGTCAATGTGTTCGAGTTCGCGTTCCAGCCCTCGCCGTTCGACGGTCCGTATCGCCTCGACGGCCAGACGGCGGTCGGGACGTCGGTGTGGTTCGATTCCGGGGCGTTCTTCCCGGACTACACGTTCGCGCTCGGCACCCGAAACGGGCTGCCGGCCGACCAAGACAACGCGAACCTCTTCCCGAACCCCGGGGCCACGATTCAGTACTGGTTCCAGGGCGCGCCGCCGGATCCCGAAGATCCGACGCAGCCCGACCTCGACAACGTGCGTCCCGACTTCGGCGAGTTCGCTCGCACGATCGACGAGGTCGACGATTCTCAGTTCATCCGCGTGAAGGTCGTCTTCACGTACCCGATTCCGATTACGGGAGTCGTTCCTTTCTCGAACTACTTCCAGTTCTCGTACATCTACTCGGGTGGACGCGGGCTGACGGAGTAGCACCGCGACGGATCGAACGCGTCACGATGGAAAGAAACCCGAGAGCCCGAGTCTGACCGACTCGGGCTCTTCTTATGGGGTTTGCGGCAGAGGGGTGAAGATCGAAGGGCGGCCCCGCGCGGTTCTCGATGTGCTCCGTCGGATCCGTCGGCGCGCGGGCGTCGTGGAGTCAGACGAGCGTCCGGGCTTCGATCCCGAGGCGTTCGCGATGCGGCGCGATGGCCGGCTCCACGTGTTCGGCGAGGAATTCGTCGACTTGCTCGGGGGCGCGGCCGACGAAGTTCTTCGCGTCGAGCAGCTCGTCGAGGCGCGAGTGGATGCCTTCGAACGCGGCGTCGTTGCGGATCCGATCGACGAGGTCGTTGGACTCGCCCGACTTGACGAGTGCGGCCGCGGCGTGCGAGTGCACGCGGATGCTCTCGTGCAGCTCTTGGCGATCCCCGCCGGCCCGCACGGCTTCCATGAGGATGTTCTCCGTCGCGATGAACGGCAGGTCGTCGGCGAGTCGTCGCGCGATGACGGCGCGGTTCGCGACGAGCCCCTTGGCGACCTCGAGATAGGTGTTCAAGACGATGTCGGTCGCGAGGAAGAGCTCCGGCATGACGACGCGCTTGTTCGCGGAGTCGTCGAGCGAGCGTTCGAGCCATTGAAGGCTCGCGGTGTGGGTCATGTTCTGCTGACCGACGAGCACGGTTCGGGCGAGGGCGCCGATTCGCTCGCATCGCATCGGGTTGCGCTTGTAGGCCATTGCGGACGAGCCGACCTGATTCTCGCGGAAGGGCTCCTCGATCTCGCGGAATCCCGCGAGCAGTCGGATGTCGTTGGCGAACTTGCTCGACGAGACGGCGATCTCAGCCAGCGTGTCGGCCACGCGCGCGTCGAGCTTTCGCGGGTACGTCTGGCCGGCGACGGCGACGGTGCGTTCGAACCCCATCTTTCGGCTGACGATCCGATCGAGCTCGCGCACCTTGTCGTGATCGCCGTCGAAGAGCTGCAGGAAGCTCGCCTGCGTTCCGGTGGTTCCCTTGACGCCGCGGAACGGCAGATCGCGAACGCGGCTCTCGAGGTCCCCGAGATCGAACAGCAGATCCTGGATCCAAAGGCACGCGCGCTTGCCGACCGTGGTCGGTTGGGCGGTCTGGAAGTGCGTGTATCCGAGACACGCGAGATCCCGGTGTTCGCGCGCGAAGTTCGACAGCGCGTCGATGATGTTCACGAGCTTCGTGAGGACGATGTCGAAAGCGGCGCGGATCTGGAGCAAGTCCGTATTGTCCATCACGTACGCGCTCGTCGCGCCGAGGTGGATCACGGGCTTGGCGAGCGGGCACAGCTCGCCGTAGGCGCGGAGATGCGCGATCACCTCGTGCCGCACGTCACTCTCGATCTCGGCGACCCGATCGAAGTCGATCGTGTCCTTGTGCTCGCGTAGCTCGCTGATCTGCTCGGGCGTGATCGACAGCCCCAGCTCCATCTCGGATTCCGCGAGCGCGATCCAAAGCTCACGCCACCACGAGTACTTGCGTTGATCCGAGAAGACACGGCTCATCTCCGCGCTCGCG
>JAUIME010000792.1 GCA_030433195.1 bacterium | reverse complement strand
AGAAGAGGTCGAGCGGGACCCACTGATAGAACGGCGCGCGCATCTCGTACAGGAAGCGCTGAGGCTCGAAGCCGGCCTTACGGATTTCGACCTGAGGGTCTGCGTAATAGGTGAAGGGAATCTCGAGCGGAGTGACGCCGCGGAATTCCTCGTCGAGGTAGACCAGGGCCCCTTCGGGCTCGCTGCGGATGACGAGCTTGCGCTCGACGCAGCCCGTGAGCGCGAGCACGCTCGCGAGCAGGATTCCGGAAGCGAGGCACGCGATGCGACGGGTTCGCGGCGCAGGCACGTCTCGCGCTGGTAGGCTTCGCGCTGGCATATCCCCTCCCCCGCGCGTTCCGACTTCGACGTCCCCGTCGCCGCCCGCGAACGAGGAAGGTCCCGAATGGAATCGAAGGAATGGCGGAGAGGGCGGGATTCGAACCCGCGGAGGGGGAAGAGTCCCCCTCAACAGATTAGCAATCTGCCGCAATCGACCACTCTGCCACCTCTCCGCGGTCGAAGCGACTTGTATACCAAAATCACGCCGCCGCACCAGGGGGTCGTCGACCTTCGAATGCGACGCCCGTCCCCCGGCGAGGAATCAGGGCCCCCGCGAGGAATCAGGGGTCGAGGTCGAGGAACGCGCCTTCGGGGCAGACCTGCCGAAAGACCTCTTCGGAGACGAACAGCGGCGTCTCGGTTCGGACCGCCAGCGCGATGGCGTCGCTCGGTCGGCAGTCGACGACGCGGGTCTCGGCGGCTTCGCTGCACAGATGCAGCTCGGCGAAGAAGGTGCCGCCCTCGAGGCGGCTCACGACGACGCGCTCGACGCGCGCGCCGAGCTCACCGATGACCGAGTGCAGTAGGTCGTGAGTCATGGGCCGCGCCATCGGCGTTTCGTGGACGCGTCGACGAATGGCGTCGGCTTCGAAGCGCCCGATCACGATCGCGAACTCGCGCTGCCCCTCGCGCTCGCGCAAAAAAACGAGCTGCTCGGGTTTGACGCCGTCGCGGATGATGATCCGCACCAGATCGACTGGAATCATGGTCAGCCTCGAGGATGTCCGCGCCGATGATGACGATGATAATTGCGGCCAGACGCAAAAAATACCACGATCAGGATGCATTCTCCAGACGTTTCTCGGTCGCGCCGAGGCGTCCGGGCCACCCGCGTGCCCCCGTCAGGAGCGCGCCTCGCAACGGGACGACACGCCATGCACGACGACACGATTTCGGAGCGAATCCCCGGACTCCCGCCGCGCGCGCGGGACAGCCACAAGGGCACGCACGGTCGCGTCCTGGTCGTCGGTGGATCGGTCGGCTTCACGGGAGCCGCGATCCTCGCGACATCCGGTGCTCTGCGCGGCGGAGCGGGACTCGTCACGGCCGCGGTTCCCGAACGCGTCGCAGGCCTCGTCCCCATCGCGCAGCCTTGCGCGATGACGCTCCCGCTCCCCGACGACGCGGGGCGTTTCGTCGCGGCGGCCGCCGATCCGATCCTCGAGTTCGCACGAGGCTGCGACGCGGTTCTGATCGGTCCCGGCATGGGGCGCACGGACGCCGCACGCGACGTCGTGCGGCGCGTGCTCGCCGAGCTCCCTTGCCCCGGCGTGTTCGACGCCGACGCGCTGTTCGCGATCGGTGACGACGTCGAACGCTGGCGCGCCGCGCCGCATCCCGTGGTGCTCACGCCACACCCGGGCGAGATGAATCGTCTCGACCCGGATGCATCGCGCGAGGCGGATGCACGACGCGAGCGCGCCCGATCCTTCGCGCAGCGCGCGAAGTGCGTGGTCACTCTGAAGGGACATGAAACCGTCGTCAGCGACGGGCGCCACGAGTTCGTGAACACGACCGGCAACCCCGGCATGGCCACGGGCGGAACCGGCGACGTGCTCGGCGGCGTGATCGCCGCGTTGATCGGCCAAGGCCTCGCCCCGTTCGACGCCGCGCGCCTCGGCGTCCACGTCCACGGGATCGCGGGCGACCTCGCGGCCGAACGCCACGGCGAGACGGGCATGATCGCGAGCGACCTCCTCGACGTGCTCGGCGCCGCGTTCGAACGGCACGCGCGAACGTCCGCATCCGAGAGCGAGGACGCGACGTGACCCGGACACGCGCCAGCCGCTCGACGCACGGGTGGATCCTCATCGCCGCAATCACGACGTTCGCCGTCTCGGGCTTCCCGGTCGTCGCGCGTCGCGTCGCGGCCGAAGAGCCCCCCGTTTCGGATCCGAGCGAAAGCGACGCTTCCGCGGCACGTGCCGTCTTCGAGATCGACCACGACGATCCATCCGTGCGCCGACGCGCGCACGCGGCGCTCGTCGCGTCGGGCGAAAGCGCTTGGCCCGCGATCGAAGCGGCCTGGGAGGCCGGTACCTGGCGCACTCGCGATCGCCTCGCGGCAGTCCTCGGGGACCTCGACTTCGCCCGCGCCGACACGCTTCGCCGCTCGGCGATGCGCGATCCTTCGTGGGCCGTGCGCGCAACGGCGTCCCGCGCGTCCGCCTCTCCCGGAACGAGTGAGCTCGGATCGGGCGCGGCCGAATCCGCCGATCTCTCCGCACTGAGCGAACGAATCGACGACCCCG
>JAUIME010000053.1 GCA_030433195.1 bacterium | reverse complement strand
AATCGCGTTCCCTCCACGAGCCGTCTTCGCGTTGGTTCTCGACGAGCCACGCGATCGCGTTGTCGAGCCGATCGCGAACGAGTCGGTGTTCGCGGCGGTGCCTTCATCGGTGAATCGTCCTTCGGAATCGAGCGTCGCTGCCGGCTCGGTCGGCGCAGTTGCGTGGTGGGCGGTCGTGTCGAAAGGAATCGAGCGTGACGTCGCGACGTCGCCGGTCGTGTCGGCGACCGAGCGGTGGCCTGCGACCGGTAGGTGTACCGCGACGAGCGTTGCGATCGGGATCCCTCGACTTCCGACACCCGGCACAAGGGGGCCGAGCGCTACGACGCAAGGTGTCGCGAGGACGAGAGCGAGCGTCGTCACGGCGATCCCGTGTCGAAGCGGGATCGATCGACGGCGCGCGAGCCACGATGCGGCGGCGCCCGCGGCGAGAACCCCGGTGACGGCGACGACAATCACGACGACGTGAACGAGCAGCGGATCGATGCCGATCATCGTCGCGTCCTCTTCTTGGCTCCGCGCTTGGCGGGAGCCTTCGTTGGAGCGGGCTCGGTGTCGGCATTCTCGATGACGCCGCGGATCCGTTCGATCTCGTCGCGATCGACGAGGTCATGGCCGAGCAGCGACTGCACGAGGTTGACTGCCGAGCCGTCGAAGACCTGGTCGATCATGCTGCGCAATCGCTCCTTCTCGGAGGCTTCGCGCGGGACGCGGCTCGTGTAGACGTCGGTTCGTCCCTGTCGTTCGCGCCGAAGCCAACCGCGCTCTTCGAGCCGCTGGACCTGCGTGAGCACGGTATTGCGCGCGACGTCGCGCTCCTCGCAGAGCGCCTTCCACACTTCCGAGATCGTGACCGCGCCGCGGTCCCAGACGATCGTCATGATTTCGTGCTGACTGGTGGTCAGCGGACGGCGCTTGGATGGGGTCACGCGATGGCCTCCGAAATCGGGACTCGGACAGGTTCTTGCCTACGTCTGTAGGCAAGAATGCCTACAGGTGTAGGCAAAGTCAAGTCCGATTCTCGGAAACGCGTAAGAGAATCAGGCGCGCGCGAGGAACGCGCCGGCCCAGACCGCCGCGAGACCGCAGACGACCTGCAACGTCACGTTGGCGAGTGCGGGCCAGGGGCTGCCGTCGCGAGCGAGGGCGTAGGTCTCGAGGCCGAACGTCGAGAACGTCGTGAAGCCGCCGAGCACGCCGATCACGACGAACCAGCGACCCGGCGCGTCTTCGGTGAGTGCGCGCGATCCGAGGAATCCGATCGCGAGGCAGCCGAGCGTGTTGACCGCGAGCGTGCCGTAGGGAAAGCGCGCGTCGGGGAAGCCGCGCGTGACCGCGAGTGTCGTCACGTAGCGCAGTACGGATCCGACGAAGCCGCCGAGTCCGACGAGGAGGATCGGAATCATGGCACGTACCGTGTCGATGGAGATCGGGCCGGCGGGGTGGGCGAATCGGTCGACGCGTCAGACGGCGTCGCGCCTCACCCGTTCGACGAGCGCGCGAGGACGGATCCGCGCGGCCACAGCCGTCCCGCCGAACGAACCGGTCGGGGCAACAGCCGCAACAGGATCGAGGCGATGTCTTCGACGGCAGTGTACCAGACCGGCAGAGCGAGCAACGTGAACACGGTCGACGTCGCGAGGCCGCCGATGACGACGACCGCGAGCGAGTCGATGTACGCGCCGCCGACCGACGATCCCGCGAGCGCGAGCGGCACGAGGCCGAAGATCGTCGTGATCGCGGTCATGAGGACCGGCCGCAATCGGTTGCCGCAACCCTCGAGCAGAGCGTCGAGCCGACTCTTGCCCTCGGCGCGCAGATGGTTGACGTGGTCGACCATGACGATGCCGTTGTTCACGACGACGCCGATGAGGATGATGACTCCGATGAAGCCGACGGCATCGAGCTCGTAGCCGAGTAGCCACAACGCCCAGAACCCACCGAAGAAGGCGAACGGAAGCGTGATGACGATCGCGAGCGGCTGCGAGAACGACTCGAAAAGAGCGGCCATCAGCAAGACGACGATCAGCAGCGACAGCGTCACGCCGCGGAACATCGTGCCGAGGTTGTCGTCGCGTCGGCGGCCCCAGTCGCCGAAGCTCCAGCGGTAGCCCTCGGGCAGCGTGAACGTCGCCAGTTCGGCGCTCACGAGTGCTTGCGCCTCTTCCGTCGTGACGTCGTCTTCGTCGAACTGGACGCTCACGCGGCTCGTCGTCTCGCGGTCGGTCCGTTGGATGCGCGGCGGCATGCGCGCGATCTCGAAGTCGACCACCGACGAGAGCGGCACCGAGGGTGTCTCCGTCATCGCGGCTTCGTCGCCTGACGTGTCGGCATTCGCGGCGCTCGTCATCGCCATTGCGGTCTCAGCCGAGTTGTCCATCGTCGCTGACGTCGTCGGTGAGCTCGACGCGCCGGAGGTGGTCGATGCTGCTGTCGAGGGAGACGGCGACGTCGGAACTTCGAGTTCGTTCAAGAGAGCCATGCCGCCGTCGCGTAGTTCTTCGGGCAAGCCGATGAGCATCTCGAGCTCGCCGTTGGCGGTCTGGTAGCGCCGCATGTTGCGCCCACGAAATGCGAACGACACGGCGTCGGCGATCGCGCTCGGAGTCACCGAGAGTGCGCGCGCTCGCGCGGGATCGACGAGCAAGCGCAGCTCCTTCTGCCCGCTCAGGCTCGGCCCCCACACTTCGACTGCTTGCGGGATACCGCGCAGCCGCGCTTCGGCGTCGATCGCGAGCTGCTCGAGATACTCCGGATCTTCGCCCGTGATCGACACGGAGACCATCCGCCGCCCATCCCCGCCGCGGCCGCGACGATACCACTCGCTGTCGCCGACCTGCAGCTTGACGCCCGCGATCTCGGGCAGTTTGCCCTCGAGCTTGTCCCGCAGCTTCTGAAGCTTGTCCTTCGAGGCGTTGCCGCGGGGGAGGTACAGACGCGTCATGCATCCCATGTTCTCGCTGTACCACGAGTACATGCTCTCGTAGCCGAGCTCTTCCTTGCGCTCCGCGAGGAACGCCTCGAGTGTGTCGATATGGCTCTCGAGAACGTCCTTGGTTGCGGGGTCGTGCACTTGGAGGTTGATCTGCACGCTGTACTGCTGCATCGACGGCTCGCCGGTCTTCTCGATCGCTTGGATCGGGATGATCGCGGTGCTCGCGATCCCGAGAAGGACGACGAGCGCGAAGACGCGATGCCGCAGCGTGAATCCGAGGACGCCGCGATACACGGGAACGAGACGTCGAAGCAGGAATCCCGGCTCGGCCTCCTTGCCCGTTCCGATGCGCGCCGCGGCGAGCGGGATGAGGGTCAGTGAAACGAGCAGCGAACAGACGACCGCAAGGCAGATCGTGAGCGCCGTCTGCGTCATCATGATCGTGAGTTCGCTCTTGTCGGCCGTGAACAGCCACGACCACACGATGACCGTTGTCGCCGTCGATGCCGTCACGGCCATGGCGACGTCGCGCGCACCGCGCTTTGCGGCCGTGCGCGGATCCATGCCCGTACTCTGAAGGCGATGGATGTTCTCCATGACGACGACCGCGTTGTCGACGAGCATGCCGACGCCGAGCATGAGCCCCATGAGCGTGAGCACGTTGAACTCGGATCCGAGCGCGTACATGCCGCCGCACGTGACGATCAGCGAGAACGGGATGGCGACCGCGACGATGAGCGTGTTCCGCAACTTGCGCAGGAAGAAGTAGAGCACGAACACCGCGAGAAAACCGCCGAAGATCCCTGCGTCGCGCAACCCGCCGAGCGCGGTGCGGATCTCTTCGCCCGCGTTGGCCCACACGAGCAGGGAGATGCCCTGCAGCGCCGGGTCGCTCTCGATCTCGTCGATCTTGGCCATGATCGCGTCGACCGTCGCGACGGTGTTCGCGGTCGGTTCCTTGAACACGTCGATGCCGATCGCGAAGCGCTGGTCGAGGTGGCGTCCGTAGTCGACTTCGGGCTCGCGCGACTCGACGCGCGCGACGTCGCGCACACGCAGGCCGCGGCCGATCGACAGGTCGCGAATCTCCTCGAGGTCGGTGAAGCGCGCGACGGTCCGCACGTCGTAGCGCACGATGTCGCCGCGAATCGTGCCGAGGTCCATGTCGAGGTTCGCGGCGTTGATGACGTCGAGGATCTGGTCGGCGCGCACGCCGTGGTTCTGCATCGCCTCGAAGTCGAGATCGATGCGGATCTGCTGCGGCTCGACGCCGTACAGACTCACGCTCGCGACGCCCTTGATACGCTCGATCGGCCTCTTGATGCGGCGGTCGAGAAGCTCCCACGATTCGGAAAGGTCGCGCTCGGCCGAGACACGTCCCTGCAGCATCGCACCGTCGGCCGGTCCCGCGATGTCGCCCTTCACCTCGATGAAGCCGATGCCCTCGGGAAGGACCGCGCGCGCGCGCTCGACGGCCTCGCGCACCTCCATGCGCTTCACTTCGAGGTTCACGTCCCAGTCGAAGTTCACCTCGACGCGGGCTTGGCCCGACGTCGCGCGCGTGCTGATGCGCTTCACTTCGGGGATCGTCGCGATCTCTTCTTCGATCGGGATGGCGACGTCGCGCAACGTCTCGAGCGGGTGGCTGCCGGAGAACGGAACCTCGATGTCGATCTCGGGTTCTTGGATCAGCGGCATGTTGTCGAGCGGCAGCCGAAAGATCGCGACGACGCCGAGCACCATGAGGCACAAGAGCATCATGCAAGTCGCGACGGGCCGGTCGATGGCGAGGTCGAAGAGTCGTTTCACGTCAGTGGACCTCCGCCGGAAGTCGGTCGGGGACGTCGGCGCGATGGCGTTCCTCGGCTTCGGTCACGGGACGTAGCGTCGAACCGCGTCGGCTCATGATGCGGTACATGCACGGGATCACGAGGAGCGTGAGCAGCGTCGCGATCGTGAGACCGCCGATGACCGTGACGGCCATCGGTCGCCGCAGCTCGTCACCCGCGCCGAGGCCCAGCGCCATCGGCAGCAGCGCGAGGACGGTCGTTGCCGTGGTCATGAGGATCGGGCGCAGGCGTTCTTGACCCGCGGCGAGGATCGCGGCGTCGAGCTCTTCGCCCGAGCGCCGACGACGGTTGATCGCGTCGACGAGCACGATCGCGTTGTTCACGACGATTCCCGCGAGCATCACGGCGCCGATCAACGACAGGACGCTGACCGAAGCACCCGTCACGAGCAGCGCCAAGATGACGCCGATGGCGCCGAGCGGCACCGTGAGCAAGATCACGAACGGATGCAACAGCGACTCGAACTGCATCGCCATGACGACGAACACGAGGAAGATCGCGAGCGTCAGCGCGAGCTTCAGGCTGTCGATCGAGACTTTCATCTCGTCGTTCTGTCCGCCGAGCTCGACGGTCGTGTCGTCGGGGAGCGACATCCCCGCGATGCGATCGGTCACGTCGTCGAGGATGCGGCCGAGCGAGCGTGCGTCGGCGCTTGCGGTCACGCGCGCGACGCGGGCGCCACCGGATCGGTAGATCGCGGCCGGGCCGCGGCCGATCGACACGTCGGCGACGGCCGACACGGGAACCGCGGTTCCCCCGGGCAGGCGTACGGTCAGGAACTCGACGCCCGACGCGCGATTGCGCGCGGTTTCGACGGCGCGCAGCCGAATGTCGATGCGTTCTTCTTCTTCACGAAACTCGCCGACGACCTGCCCGCGGATCTGTCCTTGCAGTGACCGGCTCAACGCATCGGCGCCGACGCCGAGCGCGCCCGCGCGCTCGCGGTCAGGAGTGATGCGGATCTCGGGGCTCCCGGGCTCGATCGTCGTCGATGCATCGCGCACGCCGGGCACGTCGGCCACGGCCGCGAGGATCCCGCCCGCGGCGGTCTCGAGCGTCTCGAGATCTTCCGAGAAGATCTTCACTTCGACCGGCGACTTCATCGAGAGCACGGACGGATGGACGAGCTCGGCTTCGACGTTCGGGAACGACGCGACGACGCTACGGACGCGTTCGATCGCGGCAGTCTCGGCCTCGGACGCCGCGTCGTCGGGCAGCACGAAGTTGAGTTGGGCGAGGTTCTCGCCGAGCGTCTGGCGCCCGGACGCGGTCGACGGGAGGCTCCCAGCAACCGAGAACACGCGCGCGAAGCGCTCGTCGTCGACGAGGCGCGACTCGATGCGCTCCATGACCGAGGCCGTCGTTTCGAGCGTCGTCTCTTCCGGGAACCGGAACTGGAACGCGAACTCGCCTTGCGCGAGGTCGGGAACGAGGTTCGTGCCGAGTCGCTGCGAGCCCATCCATACGACGAACGCGAGCAGCGCGAACGTCGCCGGGAGGATCAGCCAACGCAGTTTCAGTGCGCCCGTCAGTGACTTCGGGTAGGCGACGCCGATCGCATCGAACGCCTTCGATGCGGGCCACGACACGATGTGGAACGCCCACGAAACCACCCACCACGCGCCGAGCACGAGCGCGAGCGCCAGCGCGAGCACGAGGCGTGGCACGAGCAGGATCACGGTGAGGATTTTGCTGATCCAATGCTCGCCGTTGCCGACCGGCGGCAGCGCGATGCTGCCGAAGCGAAGCGTCCAGGGCAGGTCGTCGCGCCCGGCCGACCCGCGGTCCCAGCGAAAGAGCGTCTCGGATCCCGAGCGCCAGATCGACTGGAGGTCGAACGCGGCAAGCGTCGGGATGAGCGTCAAAGAGACGAAGAGCGACGCCACGAGAGACAAGCACACGGTGACGGCGAGGTCGTAGAAGAGTTGACCCGCGATGCCGGTCACGAAGACGATCGGCAAGAACACCGACACCGTCGTGAGCGTGGCGGCGGTGACGGCGCCCGCGACTTCGCTCGCACCGCGCGCGGCGGCGTCGCGGCGGCGCAGGCCCTCGCGGCGCCGGCGATCGATCGCTTCGAGCACGACGATCGAGTTGTCGACGAGCATGCCGACGCCGAGCGCGAGCCCGCCGAGCGACATGATGTTCAGCGAAACGCCCGCCCGCGCGAGCGGCAGGAACGTCGCGATCACCGAGACCGGAATCGAGATCGCGATGATGATCGTCGACGGTACGTCGCGCAGGAAGAAGTACAGGACCAAGACCGCGAGGAGACATCCCATGATCGCGGCCGACCACACCTGCCCGACCGCTTCACCGATGTAGCGCGACTGATCGTTCAGTAGCTCGAGGCGGATCTCGGCCGGCAGATCGGCGCGGATGGCCTCGAGCTCTTCGCGCGCTGCCGCGGCGACGGTCATCGTGTTCGACGATCCTTCGCGGTGAAGCGCGAGCTCGACGGCTTCGTCGCCGCGGTTGCGCACGATGATGTCGCGGTCGACGTGGCTGCGCGTGACCTTCGCCACGTCTTCGACGCGGATGCGGCCGGTCTCGGCTTCGCGCACGATCGTGCGGCGGATCTGGTCGAGATTCTCGAACTCGTGGAGCGTCCGTACGAGAAACACCGATCCCCAGTCTTTGAGCGTTCCGCCGGGGCGGTTGACGTTCTCCGATTGCAGCGCCGAGGCGAGATCGTCGAGCGTGAGCCCGAGCGCCGCGAGACGCTCGATGTCGGCGTCGATGTGAATCTCGGGATCGAGTCCGCCGCGGACCTTCGCGGCCGCGATGCCGCGCACCGCTTCGAAGCGCGGCTTGATCCAACGTTCGGCGAGTTGTCGAAGATCGTCGAGCGGCCGCTCGCCCGAGAGCGCGAGCCGCAGGATGGGATCGAGCGACGGGTCGAATCGCAACACGCGTGGCAAGTCGGCTTCGTCGGGAAGTCGGACGAGCCCGAGTTTCTCACGAACGTCGAGCGCCGCGAAGTCCATGACCTCGCCCCACTCGAACTCGAGGATGACTTCGGAGATGCCCGCGCGCGAGGTGCTGCGCAGATCGCGCACGCCCGGGATGACACCGACGGCTTCTTCGACCGGGCGCGTCACGAATTGCTCGACCGACTCCGGCGCGGCATCGGGATACTCGGTCTGGATCGTGAGCGTCGGATACGACACGTCGGGCAAGAGCTCGACCGGGAACTTTCCGAGCGAGATCCATCCGAACACGGCGATCGCGACCGTCGCCATGACGATCGTGACCGGTCTGCGTACTGCGAGGTCGGGAAGGCTCACGGGGGACTCGTTCGGTCTCAGTCGCGCGCGCCGGCCGAGGCGACTTCGCCCGGCACGGCGCCTTCGGTCGTCGGGTCGCTGTCGGCGCTTTGGTTCGCGTCGTCGCGCAGGATCTTCACGGGGGCGCCGTCGTTGAGCGCAGCCGCGCCCGCGACGACGATGCGGTCGCCGACGTCGAGCCGATCGCTCTCGTCGACCAGGGCGGCGATCTCGACGCGGTCCCCTTCTTCGAAGCCGAGTCGCACTTCGATCGCTTCGGCCTTGTCCGCATCCGTCACGCGGAACACGTTCCATCGCCGACCTTCGGCGACGAGCGCGGTGCGCGGGACGACGAGCGCGTTCTCGTGGGTGTCGGTGACGATGTCGACCTGGACGAACGTACCGGGTCGCAACGTGACGTCGCGCGCGATGGCGATGGTGACTTTCACGGTGCCCGTCGTCGGGTCGACGATGGGGGCGATGCGTTCGATGCGCGCTTCGACCGTGTCCGCGCCGTCGGCCGCGAGCCGCACGGTCTGGCCGGCCGCGAGCTGCGCGACGTGACGCTCCGGAACGTTCACGTCGGCGTACAACGGATCGATGTCGGCGAGGTCGTACATCGCGGTGCCGTCGTTCACAGCCGCGCCGACGTCGAGATGGCGGCGCACGACGACTCCCGCGAAAGGCGCCGCGATCGTCGTGCGATCGAACTCGAGCTGCGAGATCGCGACGTCGTGCTTGCTCTCTTCGGCGGTGGTGCGGACGACTTCGTATTCGTTGTCGCTGATCACGTTTTGCTCGTGAAGCGTCTGTGAGCGCTCGAACTCGCGTTGCTTGATCTCGTGCAGGGTCTGGGCGCGATCGAGCGCGAGGATCTGCTCGTCGTCTTCGAGCTTGGCGAGCGTCTGCCCGGCCGTGACGCGGTCGCCCTCCTCGACGAACAGCTTCTCGATCACGCCGCGAGTCCTCGAGGTGACCGTCGCGTGGAACTCGGCCCGCAGCGTCGCGCTCGTCGAGTACAGCGAGACCATCGTCTCCTCGGTGACCCGGCCGACGCCGATCGAGATCGGCTCGGGCGCCTTCTGCGCCGCGGGCGGGCCGCCGCTTGGAACCGCGGCGGATTCTCCACCGCACCCGATCGGGACGGCGAGGAGCAGGCAACAACCCAATGCGAGGAGAACTCGCGGGTCTCGTGGTGGTGTCATGCGTCGATTCCTGTCGGTCGGGGCACCCGCTCGGGCGCGTCCGGCAAGGGGTCGGATCCGTTCGGGATCGGGTCGCGGTCGTGTTTCGGGTCGATCGGGCCCTCGACCGCTCGATCTCGGGCGACGGTAACTACAGTACGGAACAGCGGAAGCGTCCGCGTGGGAAAAGAGACCGAAAACTGCTCAGGCCCGCAAAAACCGTTTCCGAGACATTCGTTATTCGGCGATGGTGCCCGAGCCGATTCAGACGAGCCCGTTTTCCGGGCCCGTTGTGGCCTCGTGGCAACCTATTGCCCGATCGTACCTTATGAGCCGTGGAATGTCGCTTCGTGAGTCTCTGGTCAAGCCGGGGAAGTCTTGCGACAATCCTCGGCCGAAATTCGGGTCTCGGCGAGGACCCCGCGAAGGGCCGCGAGACCGGCACGACTGATCTGAGGAGCTGCACCGGTGTCCAACGATTTCCTGAAGCAAGTCGACCGCGCGTTCACGCGAGCCGCGGCGCTCACCGACCAAGATCCGGCGCTCTTGGAGCACATCAAGCGCTGTAAGAGCACGTACTACTTCACGTTCCCGCTGAAGCGCGACGACGGCCGGCTCGAGACGATCGAGGCTTGGCGCGCCGAGCACAGCCACCACAAGCTGCCGACCAAGGGCGGAATCCGGTACAGCACCGAGGTCACCGAGAACGAGGTGATCGCGCTCGCTACGCTCATGACGTTCAAGTGCGCGATCGTCGACGTGCCGTTCGGCGGGGCCAAGGGCGGCATCAAGATCAACCGTGCGAACTACTCGGACCGTGAGCTCGAGCGCATCACGCGCCGCTACACGTTCGAGCTCAAGCGCAAGAACTTCATCGGTCCCGGCATCGACGTGCCCGCGCCCGATTACGGGACCGGCGCGCGCGAGATGTCGTGGATGGTCGACACGTACAATTCGTTGTCGTCGGGCGAGCTCAACTCGCTCGCGTGCGTGACCGGGAAGCCCGTCGCGCAGGGCGGGATCCGCGGTCGTACCGAAGCGACCGGGCGTGGCGTCTACTTCGGGGTGCGCGAGGCGTGCGCGGTCGACGACGACATGCACGAAGCCGGTCTCAAGGCAGGGATTCGGGGCAAGCGCGTCGTCATTCAAGGGCTCGGGAACGTCGGCTACCACGCGGCGAAGTATCTCTCCGAGGCGGGCGCGGTGCTCGTTGGCCTCGCCGAGTACAACGGCGCGATCCACAACCCCGACGGCATCGACCTCACGAAGGCGATCGATTATTTCCGCGCCCACTCGACGCTGATCGGCTACCCGGGCGCGAACGACGTCGAGAATTCGCAAGACGCTTTGCTACTCGATTGCGACATTCTCGTGCCCGCCGCGCTGGAGAATCAGATCACCTCGAAGAACGCCGGCGAGATCAAGGCGAAGATCATCGCCGAAGCTGCCAACGGGCCGACCACCTTCCAAGCCGACGAGATCTTGCGACAGCGCGGCTGCATCGTGCTTCCCGATACCTACCTGAACGCGGGCGGTGTCACGGTTTCGTATTTCGAGTGGGTCAAGAACCTCTCGCACCTCCGTTTCGGCCGCATGCAAAAGCGCTTCTCGCAGGCCTCCCAGCGACGCCTCGTCGACTCGCTCCAGAACCTCGTCGACAAGAAGTTCGCGCCCGAAGATCTCGCCCAGATCACGCGCGGCGCCGACGAAGCCGACCTCGTCGACTCGGGTCTCGAAGAGACGATGGTCGACGCCTACGCTCAAGTCCGCAACACCTGGGACGAGTTGCGCAAGAAGCACGGCGTCGACAAAGTCGACATGCGCGACGCCGCCTTCGCCAGCGCCATCAACAAGATCGCAGTCTGCTACGACGACCTCGGAATCTTCCCGTAGAGAACCAGGCCTCGAGATCACGAGAGGGTTGCGGATGCAAGGACCCGAGATCCAAGTCGACGCCGTCGAGCCGATGGACGAAGGCGTTCGCGAAGAGTGGTGCCGCGTCACGCTCGACACCGATCTGCGCTTCGTCTCGGCCACGGGACTCTCGAGCGGTGACGTGCAGTGGCAAGTCTCCGTCAGCATGATGGAGTTCGTCCGCCAAGACCCGCTCCAATCCGAGCTCGCGACCGCAATCACGAAGGCCCTCGCGGAAGTCGCGGGCGTCGAGAAGGCGTACGCCGAAGATCGCGAAGTGTGGGCGATCGAGGGAAGCCCCGAGGGCCCGCCCCTCGTCCGCGCGGCCGCGCAAGTCGTCGATGCGTTCTACGCGAAAGCCAAGGCCGCCTACGACGCATTGGACGCGAGCGTCTGAGCGCGGGCTATTCGACGGTCTCATGCGTTCCCGGGCGGTTGGCGTTCTTCGAAGGGGAGGAGCGAAATTCCGATTCGTCTTGGATGCAAGGAGCGCGTCGTAACCATGAGTCAGGTGCCGCGGGCCATCGAAGAGGCGTTCTTCGCGCGCCGTCGAAGTCGATCGGTGCCGTTCGTTCTCAACGACGGTGTCGACATCATCGGCGGGGACCATGCGGGACGAAGCGGATCGGTGCTGTCGATCGTGTCCGTGCAGCCGACGCTCGTGTTCTTGGTAGAGACAGGAGACTCGGGTGAAGACGTGGTCGTTCCGGTAGCGCAGTTGCAGGCATGCCCCGAAGATCGTGATCGATCGCTGTGAAGGCGAAGAAGGAGCCGTTGTCGAAGGAGCGACCGGCGACGGCTGAGGAGATTCTCGACCGGCGCGAGAGATTGCGACGCGGCAGCCCACGGATGATGGATCATGCCGCACGACCCGCAGTAGTCGGCTGCCTCCTCGGGGGCGCGATCGGCGATGCGATGGGCTCGGCCTACGAGGGGCAGCGGAGCCCGGTCCGCATCGACGAGGCGTTCGCGTGGGAGATTACCGACGATACCCAGCTTACGCTCGCGACTTGCGAGGCGTTCGAAGGGCAGGGGCCAGTCGATCCGCAACGAGTGGCCGACAGGTTCGCCTCTTGGCATCGCGAGCGCCGCATCACCGGCTATGGCGCCACGACGCTGAAAGCGCTGGGTGACCTCTTGGCCGGGGCGAATTGGGCGATGTCGGGTCGGCGGGGCGAGCATGCCGCTGGGAATGGCGCGGCGATGCGGATCGCGCCGGTAGGCTTGGCGATGCGGCCCGACGACGAGCTTTGGCGCACCACGATTCGCGACCTCTCGTCGATCACGCACAAGAACGACGAGGCGTACGCGGGTGCGCTCGCGATCGCGACGGTCGTCTCGTGGGCGAGCCGCGGTGCGTGGAGGCCTGGCGATCCACTTTTGTCGGTCGTTGAGGAGGTGCTCTACGATTGTGCAGTCCGGGACCGCCTGCGAGAACTGGCGGATGTAGGTCTTGCGGATTCGATCCCTGCGATCGCGGAGCGATTCGGAAACTCGGGTTATGTTGCCGAGTCGGTCCCGGTGGCGCTTCTCGTCGTCGAGCGTGTTGCGACCATGGGCTTCGAGGCGTCGATTCGTGCCGCGATCGAGGCCGGTGGCGACACGGATACGGTGGCTTCCATGGTCGGTCAGATCGTCGGTGCGAGCGTCGGCGAATCGGGAATCCCGTCGGAGCTCCGAGATTGCGTCCCGTTGCCGGAATCGTACCTTCGCATCATCGAGGACTTCGCCTCGCGGTTTCGGGTGGGGTGAGTTTCAACCGGCTGTCGGGTTGCGAATTCACCTTCCGGGTCGGATGTGAGAAAGTCGTGCAATGATGACCGACGACCCATCGGAACCCGTGCACTCGGTACTCGACTACTACGATGGTCCGTTGTCGGGAGTCGCGGACTTCGGCGGCAAGCCTCACGGGTTCGACACCGAAGAGATCGACTGGGATTCTGGCGACCGCGTGTTTCGTTTGTCGCCGCTGACGGAGCAAGTCTTTCGAGCGACGACCGAGGCCTGGGCGATCTGGAGAAGGTGGGAGGCGGCGTTCCACGAGGGACGAACGACTCTCGAGACGCACCCGGCGTTGCCGGAGGATCGGCTTCGGAAGGACGAGCTCGATCGGTTTCTCCAGACCCGCCTCGTGCACGGCGATCGACGTGTCGTTCGAGCCCGAGGCGAGTTCGGGCCGTGTCCAACCTCGACTTGGAATGGCTATGGCATGAAGCCACTTCGCGTTCGGTGGACAGTCGTCGAATAGGCTTGCGGACGAGGACCGAAGATCGTGTAAGCTGCGTTTCTCAAACGGTGCTCGGGCGTTGACCAGGAGGGGGCTGTTGGCTTACGCAAGATATGACGCAGATTGCGAGTGGTACGTCTTCTGGTCGGCGAAGGGATCGACCTCCATGCCGGATCAAGAGCTTGCGATCTGGCACAGGGACCACAAGCGAGTCGGTCCTTCGTTTCGTTATCAGGATGTCGTGGCAATGCTCGCGGATGATGACTTCTCGCGAATTCCCGGCTACACCGAGAGATGGCATGCCGACCTTCGCTCGTGGCTGTCGGAGTTCGTGAGCGATGTCGAGAGCGAATTCGGAGTCAAGGACGAGACGCTCGAACGCAACAAAGCGAACGTGATGGCGTTCTACGACTTGATGTTCAACCGATGCAAGCCGGAGGAGGCTGTCGAGCGATTTGTCGGAGATGCTTACATTCAGCACAACCCCGCGGTTGGTGACGGCAAGCGTGCCTTCATCGAGTATTTCGAACGCATGGCGCGCGAGTACCCAGGCAAGCGCGTGCATTTCGCGCGTGTGATCGCCGAAGGCAACTACGTCGTAC